>DPLR01000303.1 GCA_003541895.1 Cytophagales bacterium
TGGAAATTTTGAAATCACGGGAAAAGATTTTACGCTGAATTATGATAGTTTCTTAGTCGATTTAAAACACATCGATTCCATTCGTTTTTATGTAACTGAAAAAAATGGAACACGTAGGCGCGTGAACAATTCAATGGTGGGTGCAGACTCAACGGCTGCTTCCGCTGCAGGCCTTCAGGCTTCGGCCAATAAAACTTCCGGGACTTTATACATTAATATGCCCGACAATAAATCGGGAAGAATCAGGTATCCGCACTTCCCTCGACTGGATGCCAGTGCCGGTGGCGCCATCTATTTTGATCGCAACGATGTACTCAATGGAGCGTATGATCGATCAGTGTTTTTTGTGGTGCCGCCATTTAAGCTCGATAGTTTGAATGATGCCGATCCAGCTTCCATCAATTTCGATGGTACGTTTGTTTCAAATGGAATGTTCCCAACGTTCAAAGAGAAACTGCATACCATGCCTGATAAATCATTGGGATTCACGCATGCAGTTCCTAAAGAAGGATATCAACTTTATCAGGGTGATGGCAAATTATATGGAGGCATTAATCTAGACAACGCTGGCATTCGCTCTTCAGGTCGGATCGATTATCTCGCGGCAACGGTTGAATCACCTGATTTTATTTTTTATCCAGACTCGGTCATCGCAAAAGGAAGTAAGGGAGAGTTAAAAGAAAAGCAGATTAAATCGGTTACGTTCCCTCAAGTTACGTTCACTGATTATCAAATGAAATGGTTCCCCAAGCAAGACAAATTCAAAATCAAAAATTTAAAAGAGCCATTTTCATTTTATCAGAAGACGGCATCCCTCAAAGGCAATATTACTGTTTCAAAGACGGGTGTTACCGGAAGCGGAAGACTTTCCACACGTGGATCAGAAGTGGTGTCGCGTGAGTTGAGTTTTGCTGCTAAAGAATTTGGCGCACGTCATGCGCGCTTCGAAGTGAAAACTGGCAATCCCGATAAGCCTGCCTTAGCGGGTAGTGATGTTCGTTTGAAATTCAACTTGGATAAAAATTTTGCAACGATTAGCCCAGAAGTTGAAGGCGCAGCAGCGATTGATTTCCCTTATGCCCAATTCAAGACCTCCATCACTGAGGCTCGATGGGATTTGAACACACAGAAAATTGAAATGAAAAAAGCGCCTGATGTGCCAATTGAAAATTCCTATTTCTATACTACAAGAAAGGATCTTGACTCTTTGCGATTTAATGCTGAGAAAGCGGAGTATGATATTCAGTTACAACAATTGAAAGTGAAAGGAATTCCTTACATCATTGTTGCTGATGCGAAAATCACACCTGAAAATAACGAAGTACTTATTCTTGAAAACGCGAAGATTGGACAATTAAAAAACACCACTATTGTTCTTGACACGCTCAATGGATATCACCGATTAACACAAGGGGTTGTTGATATTATTTCGCGCAAACACTTTACGGGCTATGCCACCTATCAATATGTGAATGCAGCTAGCGACACTTTTGCCATTAAGATGTCTGATTTCCATTTGGAGCCCATCAATGATGAAAATGTAAAAAAGAAAAGAAAATCAACGGAGGTTGCAATGCAAACGGTATCCGAAGCATCAGTGACAGACGCTGATAAAATACTAATTGCACCCCGAATTTATTACAAAGGTGATATGGTCATGTACGCATCAAGGCCAGCGCTACAACTCAAAGGCTACATCAAACTTGATTTGAAAAAAATAAAAAACTATGACACTTGGCTCGCTTATGATAAAAGTGGAGACCAAAAAGAAATTGCCTTGAACTTTGCAGACGCAGTTAGTGAAGCCGGGCGAAGAGCACAAGCCGGCCTTCATTTTGCCACTGATAATAGTTTGTACATCACTTTCATTTTCGATAAGAAGGATGATAACGATGAGGATTTTTTCTTGCCCAGTGGCTCCTTGTATTTCGACAAAGAGAGTAATCAATTTAGAATTGAAGATTTGAAAAAGGCTTCGGGGGAGCAGCTTGAAGGAAAAGTTTTTAACTACAATGAAGACAAACAAGAAGTTCACTTTGAAGGCCCCGTAAATTTTTTCAAAGGCTCGAAGGACTTTAACATAACCGCTAGTGCCATCGGTTCAGGCAATCTCGAAACAAATGAGATCAAGATGAACGCGCTCATCATGGCCAATATGAACATTGTGCCAACCGCTTATCAGGTGATGGCAACCCAATTGCAAGAAGTAATAAAAAATGAAGGTGCGGGCGATGGCCTCGGAGATCAAACCGAGTTATTGTATAAAGTGGCAAATGTGGTAGGCGAAAAAATGGCGAGAGATTATGAAAAGAAATCGCAGCAGGCGTATACTTCATTAGCCACCATACCTCAGTTGGCAGCGCCCATCACGTTTGGAAATGTGAATCTGAAATGGTCGCAAAAACAAAAAGCATTTTACAGTGAAGGCACTATTGGTGTAAGCAACATTGGCAGAACAGATATCAATGGAGGGTTTGAAGGTTTTATGGAATTGAGGAAAAATGAGGATGGTTCTCCTGTCTTTCATGTGTTCTTCAAAGCTTCGCCAGAGGCTTGGTATTATTTTGGTTATGAAGACAACCGTTTGATGGTGCACTCATCCAATCAGGATTTCGATGACATGATTTCAAAAAAATCAAATGCGGCAAAAGCAAAAGTAGGCGAACTGGTTTTCATTCCTGGGAGCAACGATGAAACGTTGGCGTGGATCAACAAATTCAGATTAAATTATTACGGACTTGAAGCTCCGTATGATCTTTCAAGTGGTTCAACAACTTCTGATAAAAAGAAAGACACCAAAAAGAAGGACGATAAAAAGGATGATGACGGCTTTTAAAAGTCGAGCCCAAATCGAATTGGAGTTTTTTTGGCGAAGAGAAAATCCTATTCGAAAACGTTTGCTTCTTGATTTTTCAGTGATTGCACTGCTTTCCGAACCGGACAACAAATCTTTCTGTTAGACAAGCAGTATATTTGCGATTCAAATTAATTTCTATGAATAAGAAAGTATTGTTGATGATTCTCGATGGTTGGGGTTTGGCTACCAAAATTAGCGCCTCGGCAATCGATGCTGCCAAAACACCCTACATCAATTCGCTATATAAAAAATATCCGCACAGCAAACTTCAAGCATCGGGTCTTGCTGTTGGTTTGCCCGAGGGTCAAATGGGAAACAGTGAAGTAGGCCATATGAACATTGGAGCGGGCCGTGTGGTATATCAGGACTTAGTGAAACTAAATAAGGCGGTGGAAGAAAGGGAATTAGATAAAAATGAAGTTTTATTGGAGGCCTTCAACTATGCCAAGAAAAATAATAAGTCAGTTCATTTAATTGGGTTGGTTTCTGATGGTGGCGTTCATTCGCACATCAATCATTTGAAAGGAATTTGTACCATCGCACATAATGAAGGGATTAAAAATCTTTTTATTCATGCGTTCACTGATGGTCGCGACACGGATCCTAAAAGTGGTTTGGGCTTTATTTCAGAATTGCAAGATCATTTGAACAAAACGAGCGGGAAATTGGCGAGTGTTGTTGGCCGCTATTTTGCAATGGATCGCGATAAACGCTGGGAGCGTGTGGAGCTTGCTTATGATTTGTTGGTGAATGGCGG
>DPLR01000023.1 GCA_003541895.1 Cytophagales bacterium
CTATTTGCCAAAATTGTCCGGCCACCGGTTTGTCAATTTTATTTTTCCCCTCAATAGAAAATTGATTGCCATTTCGCTTTGTGCCCGTCACCGGAAGAAAATCGCCAATCGAAACACTTTTCACAGCCGAGAGTTTTAGCAGTTCTTCTTTAAATGTTTTCACTTCTTTGCCCAGCGTGTGCGTTCCTTCTAGGTACAACACTTGGTCTTTATCAAACCCTAATTTCTTATGGAGAATAAATTCCATCTGCCGATAGATGATAACCGTGCCTACAATAAGCACAATCGAAATCGTGAATTGAAAAACCACCAGCCCACTTCGCAGCGATGAACTTCGGCTTCCTAAACTCAAGTTGCCTTTCAATACTTGCATCGGTTTGAAAGAAGAAAGATAAAACGAAGGATAGAGTCCCGCGAAAATACCCACCACGAAGGAGGCACCAAGAAGGGCAGGCACAAACCACCAATCACCCCACGGCATCACCAGCTGCTTTGAGGCAAGTGCATTGAAGTAGGGCAGGAGCAACGTTGCCAAAGCCAGCCCGATCACAAAAGACAAAACACTGTACAATATTGACTCGGCCAGAAACTGTTTAACCAAATTCGCGCGCAACGAGCCCACTACTTTTCGTAACCCAACTTCGCGCGCACGGTTAGCCGATTTAGCCGTAGATAGATTAATGAAGTTGATGCACGCAATAATCAAAATGAAAACAGCGATAGAAGCAAACAGCCACACAAAACGAATGTCGCTATGCTTCAGGCCATCGTAAACGCCATCCGAGTACAAATGAATTTTTGAAATAGGTTGTAGCTCCAGGTGCGCTTTCTTTACCATTTCTTGTGCATCAGGTCGCCCTTGTTTAATCATCAATGGCACAATGTATTTTTCTAAAACACCTTTGCTCATTTTCTTTTCAAGCGCATGAATGTCGGTGCCCGGCTTTACCAAAACATACGTTGGATAATTAGAGCAGCACCAATCCGTTTGTTCTCCTTTCCAAAATTCCTTTCCAGTCAGTGTCAACAGAAAATCAAAATGCAAATGCGAGGTTGAAGGAAAGTCTTCAATCACACCACCCACCGCATACGGATGTTCTTGGTCGTTATTGATGATTAATAATTTACCTAACGGATTTTCCTTCGGGAAATATTTTTCTGCTTTGCTCTTCGTCAATACAATAGAGTTGGGTTGCGCTAATGCTTTAGCAGGATTGCCATAAACAAAAGGAAGCTTGAAAATATCCAGCAACTCCTGATCGAAATAGGTGATGTTCTCTTCGTATAAATTTTCTGATTGATCCGCTCTTCTGATTTCAGCATTGGCTGCCCCGAAGAGTTCTACGTTGTTATACCGTCCTGCTTTCTCTATATCAACAAAGTCTTCCAGCAACGCCTTGGCCATGGGCGGATGAAAGTGCACACCTTTTTGGATTTGTCCGTTGTCATTATAAACACCGAGCACCCGATAAATCCGAACCGCCTCCGGATAGTGTTTATCATAACTCAACTCATCCCAAATAAA
Source organism: Cytophagales bacterium (assembly GCA_003541895.1). Classification (GTDB taxonomy): domain Bacteria; phylum Bacteroidota; class Bacteroidia; order Cytophagales; family Cyclobacteriaceae; genus ELB16-189. The sequence continues at coordinate 1,526 of DPLR01000023.1, forward strand.
TAATCCAATCAGGATACAGGCAGCAATGCCTAGCGCAAAACCACCCACTTTAATAGCAGAGTACATACGCTGCTTCAGCATACTTCTCCATCCAATTTTTAAATAACTTTTATACATACCGTAGGTGTTTAGTTTTTGATATCCTTCAACTGGTTTAATTATTCCTTTTCTAAAAAGTAGAATCACATCCAAAGTAAATAGTAAATCCGCTCTCCTCTTTCCATTTTTAACTTTCCGCTCCTCATAGATCTCCAACAAATCCCCTTCAATACTATCTCTCAACTTCGGATGGCAATACCACCGAAAGAAACGGAGCGGAAGTCGGGGTGGCTGATGCATCATTTTTTGTTTAGAAGGAAAATGTCATTTACTTAAAACTCATCACTCATTACTTAAAACTCTCTACTCACTACTAACTCCTAACTCCTGACTCCAGACTACTAACTCCTAACTCTCACGTCTATTCCGTTCTCAAACTCTTCACCGGATTGGCCACTGCCGTGCGGATAGCTTGCGTGCAAACAGTAACTAAAGAAATGCAAACCGTTATCAACAAAGTAAGCGCAACAATCCACCAGCTAAAGTCGATGTGGTACGCATAGGTGCTTAACCATTGCCCCGAAGCGAAATAGGCTGCAGGCACTGCAAACACAAACGACACAAAAACCAGCACAAGAAAGTTGACTGATAAAAGTTTTGTGATACTCGCCACAGAAGCACCCAATACTTTTCGTACACCAATTTCCTTCGCACGCCTTTCAGAAGAGAGCGTTGCTAACCCAAGCAACCCGATGCATGAAATCAAGACGGTTAGTACGGAAGCCACGAATACAATTTTATTCCACCGCGCTTCCAATTCATATTGCTCTTGGTTTTCGGTTTCTTTAAAGTGATACGAATAAGTGAAGTCAGGAAACTGTGATTTGAAAGTCTTTTCTATGTGGGCAAGTGCAGCCTGCTTATTATTTCCATTTATCTTGATGAATACTTTTCCAAAATTTTCATTGGGCTTATAAACGAATAACTGAGGAGTAATCGGGTCGGTTAATGAACTAAAGTGATGGTCTTTCACCACCCCAACCACTTGGTATTTTTCATTCCGAAACCAAAAGTTTACAGACTGACCGATCGGGTCCTTCCATCCGGCTTCCTTCACGAAAGCTTCATTTACTAAAACCGAGTTGGTACCTTCCGTGGTAAAGCCTGCCGAGAAACCACGACCCGTGACCATTGGTATTTTTAATAAAGGCAAGTAGTTTTCATCGATAATGTTGTACTGAAATTTGATGATCTGCTCTGCGTTTACTTTGGCTACCGTTCTCCATTCACCATTGTTCTTTGGCGCTACGCCCGTAATATTTGAATTAGATAGAAGAGCATCTTTGAAAACTTTCAATTGGTTGGGCGTGTAGGGTTGTTTGCTTACCATAACTAAATCTTTATCGTCATAGCCGAGGTTGTAGTTGGTAAGAAAATCGAATTGAGAAAAAATAGTAATGGTGGCCATGATCAAGAAGGCAGCCAACGAGAATTGAACAATGACCAACACACGTTGCAATGTATTCTTTCCGGAAAACCGAAACCTTCCATACAATGTCTTTACCGGATTAAATCCTGAAAGGATAAATGCGGGGTATAATCCGGCAAGTAAACCCGTGGTTACAAAAAGCGCGATATATCCTAAAACTAAATCTGAACTCAACAGGTTTTTTACCGAAAGCGATTTCAATGCAAGCGAATTGAAGACCGGCAAACAAATCGGAACAAAAATGACAGCTAATACAAAGGCAATAAAACAAGTGACAAATGATTCGCTTAAGAATTGAATGGCGAGAT
>DPLR01000239.1 GCA_003541895.1 Cytophagales bacterium
ATGAAAATGATGTGTGCCTTGCTCGCGAGTAACAGAGTAGCGACCGTGTGTATAAAACTGCGAGCGAATTCCTTTCTGCACATTTTGAACTATATCTTCATCTTCCATTTCTACTTTGTGTAAGTCGGCACCAGCCCCATGGCGAAGTTTACTCTCGTCAAGCACGTAAGATAAAAATGAAACCTTCGTCCTATTTACCCTTATCGGTTGAATGACATTGATCGACAACCCCCAGGGATAAAAATTAAACATCAGGTTGGGGAATATCCAGAAATAATAACCTGCTACATTCTTGCCATAGTCGGGCGAGGAGGGTGGCAAATCAAAAACCAGTTCTCCTTCTTTGGCGATACCGAGTTGAAGATTAGAATAGTTAAAAAGTTCTACCGTATAATTTCCATAATCGATTACAGAATTCAAACCTGCATGAACGAAAGGAATATGAAACCCTTCGAGGTAATTTTCGCAATACAGAGCCCAATGTGCATCAATAAAATAATCTTTCGACAGCTCTGGTCTGAAGACGAAATCTTGCAATGGCAACCAACTCATCCGATCGGCCATCGGTTTGAAAAAATCATCAGCACTTAACTTTGTGTTGAGCGAAGTGAAGAGCCATTTCCCCCACGTATGAATTGGAAGTTCGTGAAGGTTGTCGGCTTCCGAAGGAAAATTTTTTACTTCTTTGAATTCGGGCATCGATAAAAATTTGCCATCCAGGTGAAACCTGCGGCCGTGGTACTTACATCTGATGTCGTTGAGTTTGCAAGGACGTTCAACCAAAAGGTTTCCCCGGTGCGTACACACATTTGAAAGGCAATGAACTTTTTCGTTTTTATCTTTCGTAATCACTACCGGTTCATCAATAAAACCTTCGAGTAGATTGGCAGGGGTAACCCAGCCTTTTTCTTTTATCTGATCAGTATCACCAATGAAGTGCCAGCAGTTGTTAAAAATTTTTTCTTTGGATTGAAGCAACAATTCTTCCTTCAAATAAAATTGAGTGTCGAGGGTTTTGGCCTTTGAAATTTCGGAGTCAATTTGGAAAGTCATGTGTAAAATTTAAAACTTGAACTGCAAATAATAAAAAATGAACTAGCCAATTATAAACTCAGAGGCTCCTTTTCGCCTAAATGCCTTGGGGCGGTTTGTAGAACGTACAAATCAAGCACGGCTTTTGCCCGAGCAAAATACTCACGCAAGTAAACTCTCAATGGGGTTTCTCCTGCAGCATCTTGTGCCACTAATGCAACCGCATCAATATCATAAAACTGACTGATAAATAAAGCACGGTAGCTATGAAAGGATTGCGTAATGATGGTAATTTTTTCTTGCCCAAAAATCTCTTTGCTCCTAACAATCGAATCAAGTGTTCGAAGGCCTGCATAATCAAGTGTTATAACACTGTCGGGCACACCAAGCTTTACTAAGGCTTTCATCATTTCTAATGGTTCGTTGTAATAAGGCGTGCGGTTGTCACCGCTAACAATGAAGTGAATAATTTTTCCTTGATGGAATAGCTCAGCTGCTGCTTTAATCCGGTTTTCAAAAAAAGGATTGGATGCACCGCTGCTCAACTTTTTGCTCGTACCAAGCACGAGAGCAACCGTATGTCCATCAAGTTGATTAGAATCGGTAAGAACTTTTTTTTCTGTACTTAACACTACCCATACGTTGGCGAGGAATATGAACGCCACCGTTACAGACAATACAACCACCGCTGAAATTCTCAACTTCTTCCACAGCAACATGAAACTATCGATTAAAACCAATTCAAAGTTACTTATTTGCGCGCAGAAATTGCTGTTCAAGTAAATCTGATCTTCTAACTACTTTTCGGAGCCACTGCAAGCGAATTTTTTCTTTTTCTGCTTCTGTAAGCTGCCAATTGATTTCGGAGGATCTAAGACGGGTTAAAAGTGAATTCAAAATGATGGCAGCACTAACAGATATATTAAAGCTTTCTGTGAAGCCGTACATAGGGATAACTATTTTTTGGTCTGCCTGTGCCAAAGCAAACTCTGATGTTCCGTGTAATTCATTACCCATTACAACAGCCACTTTTTGATCAAGCGAAATTTCGTTGATGGATACGCCATCGGGTGAAGGATCGGTCACCAAAATTTTATATCCCTCCTCGCGAAGCTTTCGAAAACAAATCTCAGTGTTATTAAATCCTTTCATTTTGTGGCGATGAAGGTCTATCCATTTGTTTGCTCCTTTTAATACGCGTTTATTAACTGAGTATTTTGATTCGTCTTCGATGATATGTACATCTTGCAAACCGAGGCACTCGCAGGTTCGAAGAACTGCACTTGAATTTTGTGATTGAAAGATATTCTCTAGTACTAGGGTAACATAACGGGTTCTACCATCTAAGACTTTTTCAATACCCTTTTTTCTTGAGTCTGTAATATATTTTTCAAGAAACTCAATGAGGTTTTTCACTACACTCATGTAAAGGAAGCTTATTCGGAGACTTCTTCGAGGCGTTGCTTTTCTTTTAAAGCCTGTTGTTCGATAAAGTCTTCAGCCCAGAAACGATATTTATCAAGAATTGAAATCACGGCATTCTTTAAGTGCCGATTGTTGCCAAAGTCAATGCTACCGTACAAGGTTGTTGCATAGCCTTGCCATACTGAACGATTTAGTCTTCTATCATAAAACTGGATAAGGAGGGTGCCCGATTTCATGTTGTATTTCCTTTTATCGTACCCCAAGTCTCTTCTATACTTAATCCATTTTTCAATGTCGGGTTGCTCATACCCCAAGAATTTTAGGCTGTCGGCATACATTTTGTAGCTGACAATCAAATGCGGACGAGAAGATGTTTTTTTATACCCCAAAAACTTCATTCGCGCTAAGATTGCTTTTTCAATGGATTCATTTAACATTGAACTGTCAGCGTAATCAAGTGATTGCATAATATCAAATGTCTTATACTTTTTAAAATTCCCCTGATAGCTATAATCATAATCTACTGGCACATCTCGATACGAGATGCAAGATGTCAACAC
>DPLR01000179.1 GCA_003541895.1 Cytophagales bacterium
CGACCCTCAGCTTGGGAAGCTGATGCTCTACCAACTGAGCTACTCCCGCTTATATATTCAATATTCAAAAATCAATAAACAAAATCCAAATCTTCCAGCAACAAAAAAGCCAGCACAAGGCTGGCATTTTTTGTCTGACGATATTATTTCTTTCGTAAATAAATATCACCATTATAGGTTTGAACGCTGATCTCTGGACCTCCCCCATTCACATCTACTTTAACCCAATCGTCAATTTGAACTTTGTAAACTCCGGTCTTTGCTTCAGTTTTGGTTATCGGTGAAGACTTTTGAACTTGCGCATCAAATCCAGAAAATATCTCACCTTGTTTTGTTTTCATTTTGAAACTTGCCTTCAAACCTGCGGGAAACGTTAAATCAATATCACCATTGTAATTAGCATATGATAATGGCGTATCGGGCGTAAGCTTATCGTAAGCAACTTTTATATCACCATTGTAAGTCTCAGCCACAACCGTTCCACTAATTGCGGTTGCCGTTATTGCCCCATTGTAATTGATAAGTTCTACCGTGCCAGTAATGTTGGTCACTTCAAGATCTCCATCGTTGTACGTTTTTATTTTAGCGGTAATGGTAGATGGCACTTCAACAATAACCTCCATGCGATTACTCCAGTTGTCAGATGTTACTTTAACTGTGTTCTGAAACTCAGAGCCTTCAAGGTTCATTGTGCCGCTGCTTATCTTACGCAAACCTTCACGATTTCCATGATTGCCATTGTCATTATCATTATGGTTTCGATTATGTTTACCATGGTCATCGTCATCGCTACCTTCCTCTTCTTTTTCGCTACTGTATTTTACTAACACATCTTTACGTGCAGTACCTTTCACCTTAACAGATCCAGTTTTAATATCTACCACCACTTTCATTGCGCCTGATGGGTTTGAGAATGGAATAGTAAACTCACCTGAATCTTGCGCACGCAGCGCCACGCTGACCAACATCACCAACACAAACAATATCCTTTTCATTTTGATTTAAATTTTAGTTTCTACTTATTTTTCTTTCACGATCACATCACCATTGAACGTTTCAAAGTCTTGCATCACACCGCCATTTCTAATTTTGAATCGATTGTTGGCTACTTTGAGTTTTATTCCATTTTCACTCTCTTTCTTTTCCAACATAGCCGGAAGGCCTTCCAGTTGTGCCACGTTGGTGTAAAGAGATCCGTTAAAACTTTTAAAACTCATGTTCGCTGCAAGACCTTTACTAAATAATGCGTTGATGTCACCGTTCAGTGTGTAATACTTACAATCTTTGTTGGGGTTACGTAAATATTCAATATCTACATCGCCATTGATTGTAGATGCATCTGCAGAACCTTCGAGCGCTGAAAGCTTAATCGCACCATTAATGTTATTGGCCTTCACTGAACCTTTCATGTGATCTACCGAAATATTTCCTTCATTGATAGTTGAAACTTCTACATTAATTCCACTGGGAACTTTCACTGTAAAATTGAAAGTAAAATCATAAAGTATCTTGCAATCGTCACCATCACAATCGCCATAGTAAGACCAGCCGCTGCCGTGCTTCTTGTTTCTATTTCCAAATTTATTGCAACCGTTGCCCACGTAAACGATCAAAGAATCCATGCGATCAATCACTTTCAGTTGAGCTTCGGCTTTTCCTTTTTCTAAACGTGCATCTGATTTCGCTTTGATTGTTCGCTCAGCTTCAATTAGAATTTTATCACCATCATAACCCAATATTTTAATTGAACCATTGATGTTGGCCAGAACAAGCGTATTAGAAGGGCTTGCCTTTTCAAATTTCAATTCTTTCGTAATCTTATCGGTGAATGTTTGTGCCTGAACCATCCATGGCAAACACAATACCAGTGTCACTATTTTTTTCATTGTGATTTTAAATTAATATGTTAATCGTCTCTTTAATCCGTTGCTTAACTTCTGTTGGAGTAGATTTTTGCTCCATGATTTTTTTCAACTCACTTACGGAAGATTTCTCTTGTAGGTTAGCCATAAGTTCAGCCATTGCAACTTGCACCAAAGGCGAATCTTGTTGGGCAATTGATCGAACCAAGCCTTCGCGCACCGTAGCCGATTTGGCATAATTCCGTAATGCATCAAGTGAAGCCAACCGAACATTTACACTGGGATCGGAGTTGAGTGTTTTAAACAAGGCATCGGTAACTTTCTTACTTGGCCCCTGAATTTCTTCGCTAAGGCTTACTGCTTTCAATCGATCCGTTGCTGATTCTTTTTCGAGTAAAGAGATCATCATCATCTCTTTCATTTCAGATACTTCTTTCGCCAAAACTCCCACTTCGGTATTTTCTGCTCGTTTCTCCAGTAGCAAACCTGCGCTGAAGCCAACTGCGAGTAGCAGAGCACCAACAACCATCTTGGCAAAAATGGATTCTGAAATTGCAGTCCATGAGAATGAAATCGATTTTTTTGATGTCCGTTTTTCTTTGGCGAGCATTTCATAAAATCTGCTGTCCAAATCTTGTGAAACAATAGGCTCTGAGATTTTCTCCAAGCTTTCATCCAATTTCGAAAGTTCACGCAGTTGAGTAAACTGAACGGCTCCTTGTTCAACCAAATTTTCAATCTCAATAATTTCGGATGGATCGGCCAAGCCTTCGTTGTATTTGACAATTAACTCTTCAACCCTATTCATATTTTTCACATTAGTTTTTCAACCTGCTGATAAATCACTTTCAATTCTTGCAAAGCCCTAAAGACTTTTACTTTAACCGCACCTTCAGAACAGCCTAGTATCTCACCGATCTCTTTGTATTTTTTTTCATGGTATTTACTGAGCAATAATATCTCTCTTTTTTCTTCAGGCAGTTTTTCTAAAGCCACCGCGAGCATCCGATGCTCATCTTCACTTTGCCATTCGGCAATCTTGCTTTCGGGCTCTTCAATTTTTTCTTCCCATTTTTCAATTTTATCCAACGACAATTTATTTTTCCTAAAGTGATCGTTCTTTACATTTCGAGCGATGTGAAACATCCATGTTCTGAAATCGCCATCACCGCGAAAAAGGTGTCGGTACTTTAAAATCCTGACGAACGTGTTTTGCACCAAATCCTCGCCCAAATCACGATCGCGCACCATACCAATAAAAAAACCAAGCAACGGCCTTTTGTATCGTTCGTACAGCAAACCAAGTTTGTCGGGATCTCCATCCCTGACCTTGGCCATTAAGTAATTGTCAGAAAGCGCTTCCAAGTGTTGTTGTTCGTTTAGGAAACTACGCATTTTTAAAAAGGTTACAAGCCTAAAAAAATATTTATGTTTTTATGAAATGCTTCGTATTTTTCAAGTTGAACTTATCTATGAAGACAAGAATTTTTCAAATAGTAGCCCTTTTTATCCTTGCCTGCAGTTCTGTTGGATTGGTGCCTCGCGAGAGGCGACTGGTTTGGTCAGACGAATTCAACTATTCAGGGCCGCCTAGCCGAAAACATTGGAGTTACGAATTGGGAGATGGCTGCCCAACGAACTGCGGCTGGGGAAATAATGAAGCCGAGTACTACACCAAAGACCCAAAAAATATTCGGGTAGAAGATGGCTTTTTGATTATTGAGGCACGAAGAGATTCGATGATCAATGGAAAAAATTATTCAAGTGCGAAATTGGTGAGTAAACGAAAAGGCAACTGGAAATATGGACGTATGGAAATAAAGGCGAAGCTGCCAAAAGGAATTGGATCATGGCCCGCCATCTGGATGCTGCCCACGGATTCAAAATATGGTGGTTGGCCTACCTGCGGAGAGATTGACATTATGGAGCATGTCGGTTATGATCC
>DPLR01000432.1 GCA_003541895.1 Cytophagales bacterium
GTTGCCGGCATTAGCGTAGGTTTGATTTATACTTTTTACTACGAGGCAAATGATACCTTTTATTATTTCAATACAGCGGTGCAACTTGCTAACTATTCTAAAGAAAATTTCATTTATGCGTTGACCCACTTGTTTGACTATGATGAAATTCTAAACGTTGACGGTTTGGTGGTAGAAGGATTTCGTTCCATTGTCTTTCTTAAGATATTAAGTTTGTTTGCTCTTTTTGCTGGGAATAATTATTGGATTTGTTCTGCTTATTTTTCACTGCTTTCATTTGCTTCATCGTGGTATATATATCAAGAAGTAACCGAACAATTTGAAAATTCGACTCCAGCGGCTTCACTCACATTTCTATTTTTTCCCTCCGTTGTTTTTTGGAGCAGTGGCATCGAAAAGGAAACGCTGACATTAGCTTCACTATATTTTCTTACAGTACTATTGATGAGGATCTACTTTAGGAGACCCAATCAGAAAGCAGTTTGGGTGCTATTCGTTCTTTCAAGCGCAATTCTTTGGCTGCTAAAATACTATTGGGCTGGTGTTTTTTTCTCTGCCGCCATAACTGTAGTAATTGTTCAATTCTTATCTGATCGAGTAGAGAAAATTAAAAGGCATCCTATTTTGAGTTATGTATTTTTATTCACGTTGATTGGCGTGGGGTTCAGTTTTGTCCATCCCAATTTTTATCTCCATCGATTTCTTGAAGTGATCGTCTCAAATCATGATGCGTTTGTTTCTCTTTCAAATCATACTAACCTTATTCATTTTCATCATTTAACTCCATCTATATCGAGCATAATCATCAACACACCTTTGGCATTGTTCTCAGGAATTTTTCGGCCAATGCTTGGTGAAGGCAATGGGGTAATGGGCACATTGGCTTCAATTGAAAATTTACTGATCTTGATTTTGTTCTTTTCAGCAATTGCTAGCCTCAAAAGAAAAACTCGACCCGCCACAGTCATTCTTACGGCCGCTTTAATAAGTTATTGTATTGTGTTGTGCATTTTCCTTGCCTTATCTACACCCAACCTAGGAACCCTTTCGCGATACCGTGTTGGTTTTTTACCATTCTTAATTTTTGTTTTTGCCTATCAAAACAGGCTTGTTGAGTTCGTTACAAAAAAGTTTTTAAAGTAAAAACATCTCAATCCGTATCTTTGCCGCATGGAAAATCCGGTACTAATTTTTGGAGCTAACTCCATTGGCAGAGCAGCCAAAGAAATTTTTGAAAAGAACAATGTCGTTGTCTATGGTTTTTTAGATGACGATAAAAAACTTCATCAAAAAGAAATAGATGAGGTCGTTGTGCTTGGCGCTAGTGATGATGATGGTTTTTTGAAGTTGATCGGAAAAAAATGTGAAGCCTTTGTTGCTGCCGATGATACTAAGCTTAGAAAAAATTTGGTAAAAATGCTTAATGACATCAGGCATGTGCAACCAGTAAATGCCATTCATCCCGATGCAACAGTTTCAGCCCGAGCAGAAATTGGTTATGGAAATTTTATTGATCATGGCGCCTATCTTTCTCCAGGTTCTAAAATTGGAAGTCACTGCATCATCCATTCAAAAGTTGTATTGGGTGTTGAGACAGCGCTTGGAGATTTTGTACAAATAGGAACAGGATGCAATATCAATGCTGGCGTAAAAATTGAAGATGAAGTTTTTGTCGGCTCAGGTGTAACAATTGTTTCAGGTATTACTGTTGGCAAAGGTGCGCGCATTGGTGCGGGGTCGGTTGTGATTGCTCCAGTAAAGGCAGGCGAAACTGTTTTTGGAAATCCTGCGCAGGCTATAAAAGCTTAATGCTTCTTCTCTATTTTTTTTAATTCAGCATCCAGGTATTCTTTGCTCAGCCAGTGCGTGTGCATCATCACACCTTCAATGTTTTGTGTTTGCTTAATATCTTCTAATGGATTTCCATTGAGCAAAACAAGATCGGCAATACTGCCAGTCATCACCATACCACAGTTAGGCCTGTCAAAATACGCAGCGGGCTTGGCCGTGCCTGTCAATAAAGCTTCATACGGAGTTAGGCCTGCATTGACATAATATTGGAGTTCATGATGAGCAGAAAAGCCTGGCACATTAAAAACTTGAGGGGCATCAGAGCCGAGTAAAATTCCGACATCATTGTTTTTGCATTCAAGAATAATTTTTTTTCGGAGCTCAATAAATTTTTTGAACTCATCGGCAGTACTGTGCTTCAAAATTTCTTCATGGGCCTCAATCCATTTTTGCGTGGTGGCTTCATCCATGTATTTCATCTCAGGTGCAGCCGCCAATTCTTTTGAGGTTTTATCATAAGCAAGCCATCGTTCTGCCAGTGCTTCGGTGGGCACAATCCAAATATGATGACTAAAAAGTCCTTTCATCATTTTGGGCAACAAAGAAAGATCTGCTCTGCCCGCACCATGAACAGCAAACAATCCAATTTGATTCGCTGGAATTTTTTGAACGTTGGGGATCAGACCTTCAATCATTCCATCAAGATGATCGATCGATTTGTAATCCGATTCAATCGCATGCCAGATACCAACTTCAGCAGGCACATGACCTGCGAAAGGAATCTTTTCTTTCTTTGCTTCTTTCACTAGTGCATTAAAACTTGCGAGAGGAACTCCCGGATGAATTTTTAAAAAATCATACCCCATTGAAAATTGTTCGTGCACCATGGCGACTGTGACCTGAGGTGTAGTTGCCGTATTCCCATTAAACGATGGGCCAGAGGTATACAGTGTTGGTGCAATTACTTCGCCTGTTTCAATTTTTGCTTTTAACTCCAGATGCTTAATGTGGCCAAGCATACTTCGCACAGTGGTAATGCCATTGGCTGCAAAAAGAGTCATCACCTCAAGCATAGGAGTCAGCTCATCTGTTTGTGGAATATGAGCATGCATTTCGTTCAACCCAGGGATCAAAAATTTTCCTTCTGCAGGAATGATAAATGCCTTCTTGCTAAACCGAACACGACCCGAAGGACCCATATCAGAAATTACACCGTCTTTCACCACCACATCTTGATTTTCAAGCACGTGCTCGTAATCCATAGGAATTACATTCACAGATTGAATCACAATTTCACGTTGTTTTGAATCGACTGGTTCTTGAGCAGATGCTTGAAAAAAAAGGAAGGCAATGAAAATGGATAACGCATTTTTCATGGTTCAACTATAGTTTAGGTAAATAAAACTAAACCCTTTCTCAATCAATGCAAAATTGCTCGATTGATATTTCGAATCCACTTAAGCAGCAATGTGGATTTTATATTCTTCAAATCGTTGTAACACTTGCCGCACATACACTACGGGGCCATCGCACCGGCAATAGCCTGCAGATACAAGTGCATCGCGATAATATTTTGGATTCGATTTTTGTTCGAGATAAAATTCAACGTTATCGTCCCAAACATTTATTTTCTTACCGTATTTTTTAGTTAGTTTTTGAGCATCGATTACGTGGCCAATGCCAACGTTGTAAGACGCCAAAACAAATTTTATTCGCTCTATTTCATCTGGCACGGACTTTTTCCAATAGTCATCCAATATTTTTATGAAGCGCACGCTGGCGGAAATATTTTGAATGGGATCCCATAAATCCTTCACTCCCAAATCTTGCCCAGTCTCGGGCATCAATTGCATCAGCCCGATGGCACCCGCCCACGATTCAACGTGCGGATCGAAATTTGATTCTTGAAATGCGATGGAAGCTAACAACCTCCAATCCCAGCCAAGCTCTTTAGCACCTTGTTTCAATTGATCATCATACGGGCAAAGTTTATCCGTCTTAAGTGAAGAATAGTCACTTGATACAATCGTAACAGAAAAACGCGGGCTATTAAAATAACGATCGTATACGGTTTGAAAAACACCTTGATTTTTAATTGTGGTTAGCCAATCATTTGTTATTGCCAGAAGTTCGGGCGAGTTAGTGCGCATAGCCCAGGCAATTTGCTGTGGCAAGCTGAGAATGGTACCGATATCAATATTAGGATAATACAGTTCATTGATCTGAGCGAGCATCTGATCTGATACCGTGTATTTTATTTCGCCAGTGGCAACTTTCTGAATTAATGATTCCGTTTCTGCATTAGCGCTGTCTTCGTGGATGATAATCTCTCCGCCAAGTTCTTCAGACAAATTCTCCAGTCGTTCTTTGAAGGCAGATCCATTGATCACATGCACTTCTTTACCGATAAGCTCAACAGGATTGCGTAACATCTTTTTTTCGTAGAGATAAGGAGGTTGTCTTCTCCAGTTAGCAGGCTTTCGTTGCACTAACACTTGCTGAGTTAAAAAGAGAGAATTCGAGAAGGCTAAATATTGAGTTCGTTCTTGAGTTATCGTTAAAGGAAAAGCCACGATGTCGCCTTCACCCCGATTCAGCCGATCAATGGCATCTTCTATTCCAGAGATCACTTTGATCCGCAAATCCACATGCAAGACGGAAGCGAGCATTTTCAAAAGTTCATACTCAAACCCCATCGGCCGACCTTTGTATATAAAATAACTAACAGAATTATTATCTAGCAGGGCTTCTAAGTAGCCACGTTTCCGGATTTCTGCCAGATCGCGATTGATAAGGGGTTTTGGCTGGAAAGAAGTTTCTTTTGATTTTTTGAAACAATGTGTGAGCGACAAAAGCAAAAATAGAATTAAAACCCTCCTGACCATTGTTGAAGATAACAAATCATAGGAAAAATAAAAAAGGCCGCGGATGCGGCCTTTCTAAAATTAAACAATTGTAAAGTACTATTGACCTACTTGAACACGCTGAATTGAATGAACAATACCAGCATTTGTAAGCTTATCAGGAGCACTAATTTTTCCATCGCCAGTTGATGCAACATTCCCTGAAAGATACCAAGCCGAATTTTTTGACACCACTTTTACGGTTTTATCAGTTAACAACGTAGTTAACGTTTTACCATCGCTAAGATCAGTGGATAAATACCTGCCTGACACAATATGATACTTGACAATGTTTGCTAGAGTCGCTCCATCCGTTGAATTGATAGCTGTTCTTGCAGCCGTATATGCTGCCGCCACTCCACCCGACAAATCAGTACCTAAAAATTTGAAGAATGCACCATCCGTTGGGGCAAACACAGTATAATCTGGTAAAATAGATGCTCCGTTGGGAATTATTGTCGTGGCTAAGCCTGATCGAACCAATGCCATCGTAAATAAAAAATATTTAGTCGTGTCTGAAGCAGTAGAACCGTTTGGAGCAGCTGCAACATTATAGTATGAGTCGCCCGCGTCTAAAGGAATGGTAGTGGTACCAATAGTAACGGCAACCGAAGCGCCATATGTAACTCCAAAATTCAAAAGTGAGGAATTCCAAATATTTGCTGTGCTGATAGGAGCCATCACTCTGTCAACAACTTGAATAACTCCGTTGGATGCTTTTAAATCAGTAACAATTATGTTTGATCCAGAGCCGCCTCCAGAACTTGTAACATTTGCATTGATTTGATAAGGCAATGAGGCTCCAGCAACATTTGATAGCGACAGTCTTGCGCCTTGTTGTGTAGTAAACCCTTTTGCACCGGTAATTTGATCAGTTGTTACAGCTGTACTAATTACATGATAGTTTAAACGAGTTGTCAATGCACTAATCGTCAAAGGTGATGATGTGGTTGTAACCTTATTGCTGATATACTTTACAGCACTATCAGTTGTAAAATTCGATGAGTTCGGAACGGACAATGATCTCAGGTATTTTACAAAAGCATAATTTGAAGGAGCAAACACGGTAAACTGTCCTGAGTTAACATTATTGAATGTTGAAGCCTGGCCAATTTTATTTAGCGCTGCGTAATACACTTTCAAGCTATCTGTAGTTGAAGCAACTGTTGTTATCGTTGCTCCTGAAGGAGCCGTTGGGTTAGTGAAATTATCTTTACAGCCTACTAATCCAATCCATGCTACTGCTAAAGCGAAGGTGCTTTTAGCGGTAATATTTTTTATCATTTTCATAAAAGCAATTTTCATTTGATCAATTAGTTGTGTTTGATAACGCCTACTTTTAACTGCATGCCTCTGGCCTTATTACCAATCTTCGTATTGTCTTTTCCAATCCATCCGTTAAGGTGAATAGTATAAAACTTGTTAGGCAAGAACATTAATGAAACACCTGGGATAGTAAAAGAATTGTTGAAACTAGAGTTTGTAGCAACAACAACACTATAGGTTGATGCTACTCCACCGGGAGCTGTAGTCTGAAGTGAAAATGTATTTCCAGAAGTTTTTAAAGTAGATCCAATGCTTCCAGCAAATGCATAAGTTGTAGCGCTTCCTACAGTAATAGAAGAACCGCTCGTAGGAACCAACTTAACCCACAATCTTTGGTCTACAGTAGGATAAGAGGGGAAGTTTGTACCAGAGGTTACGTTCTGATATGAATTGGGAACAAGGTTAACAAACCTAATGGCAGCCTGTGTAGTGTTTCCGTTAGGAAATGTTGGAACCGGATCCTGTGAAACCCAAAAACGCGGACCACCTGGATCTGTGCAACCCAATGGCACTGTACCGATCTGAATCAACTGAGCTTTTTGCGCAGCGCTCAATGCCTTCCGATCAACAGTAGAAAGAAAACTGCCAGTAACCACATTATAGAATGTAGTGTCACCAAATCCTCCAGCATTCAATTTTCTAGCGGGAGCAGGTCTTGTCAGTGAATCGGCAGAGATGATTGTGTAACTAAATCCATTGGATGCAGTAAAACCACTCGTGCTCGTGCTCGATGATCTGTAATATAAATTCTTTGATCCCAGTACACCTCCCACTCCTCCTGCGGTACCACTTGCAAATAAAGTAGTGTTAGCAAAAGTTCCATTGGATGTGATGGCTGCACTCAAATATCCATGCTGACTTGAGTCACGATCACTTGTATTCATCAGAACTCCGTTAACATAAAACTTCTGACTCGAAGCGGCTGAGTCGATGGTTGCATTTGCAAACACAAAATTGGCCGCCAGGTTTGAGGGATTTGAATTTGGCGCAGGCGTTACTTTTGATAAATCTTCGCAGCCAAAGAGCACGAGTAGTGCTAATGCTGAGTAAACTATTTTATATGTTGTTTTCATTGCAATTGAATCGATTGGTTAGAAAATATACCTTACACCAAGTTGCATCTGCCAGCGCCCGTTTACTGAAGTATCGTAAACCCATGAGTTAGTTAAAGCTGAGCCATCGGCATTTGTATCAAATGCATAAACAGGTTTTCCAGTGGTCGGTGCCCAAGGTAATCCTATTGTATTAGCGGGGCCTGCATTTGCTGTTGGTTGAGCGAGCGAGCCGGCCGTGTGAGGTTGCTCATAACCTACAAAGCGTATTAAGCTCGTTCTTGCTGCGTTGCGTGTTAAGCCCCACTTAGAGCTAAGCATATTCATAACGTTAATGAATTGAGCCGATAGCTGAATAGTATGGCGATGACCAGCAACATTAACATAAAAGTCTTGAAGCAGGTTAACATTCAATCGGCTTACCCAAGGTTGGAATGCGCCACTGCGCTGAGCAAATTGGCCACGATGCGAATTCAAATACTTGTCTTGAGAGATAAATGAATTCAATTGATTCCAAATCTGGTCGGTTGAACGAGTGTCAGTTGCTGAGGAGGTCGTTAACACAATTTCACTTTTATCGCGCGGTACATAAATCAAATCATTCGCGCTATTTCCATCACTGTTTACGTCACCACTATAGATGTATGAGAAATTATTACCTGAACGGCCTTCATATGAGAAGCCAATCGAGGTAGCAAAATTCTGCAAATACTCTTTACGGTAATTTCCATAAACCACAACCCGATGTGGCGTAAGTGCACCCGCATAACCTAAGCCCGGATTGTTACCGCCAAGTATGTTTGCTTGAGAACCAAAAATACTACCAGCTGTTGAACCTGACTGCGGATTCAACTCACGTGAGTCCGTGTAAGTATAGAAACCTCCAATGGAAAAGTTTTTATCAAACGTTTTTGTTAACTGTGCTGTGATACTCCACTGATAACCCTTCTTTGTATTTCCAATAACAAGAGCTTGACCCATGTCACCATTCACTCGTCTGTCGTTAGCGATAATAGCACGATCAGAACCAACGGCTCCAAACAAAGGACGGCCATCTCCATTCAATGTGGATTGAGCCGGTGCAAGATTAGCATCATGAATGTAAACGGCATTAATATCTTTTGTGAAAATGAATTCTGCAGTTCCAACTATTCCGTAAGGCAACTGCTTATCAACTGCCAAACTTGATCTCCACACTTGTGGAAATTTGAAGTCTTTCGCAATTGTGTTTACGGCTCCTACAACCGCAGGACGGCCATAGTTTTTGTCCAATGGATTGGTAATCATTGGAGGCATTCCCTTCGAGAGATCAGCGTAAGCTGAAGCTGGTGCATCGCTTGGCAAAGCATATGGCTTAGTGTTAAAGTCATAAGGGATTCCATCGCCTGTATTGGAGAATGGCACACTATTTCCCGTAACATTAAACTGGCCAAAGAACAAACCGTTATTGCTCACAGCATTCGACAACCATACAAAAGGCACACGACCAGTCAACACACCAGTACCACCACGAACCTGCAAGCTTCTATCGCCTTTAACATCCCAATTGAAACCGATTCTTGGCGATACTAGAGGTCTTACGGTCGGCCATGCTCCTACGCGTAAATGTTCACCATTCAAATTAATGGCGTTCAAATAATTATTCTTTGGAAGTGTTGTTAGGTAAGTAGGAACATCTACACGAATACCTCCAATAATTTTTACGTTTTTAATTCCAGTGTATTCATCTTGAACAAAACCACCTAACGTAGCAGCTGACCATTTTGCAGCAGTTGCTTGAGGCCCTCCTTGAACAGCTACATATTGAACGGTGTATTGGGCAGGGCGAGCAGTGGCTGTGGTTGCACCTTGTGCATCAGCATAAAAATCTGCCAAGCTATTGTAACGATAAACACCATTGATAACTTGAGTAAATACGTTATTGAAATAATAAAGCTCGTTTGCCGTACCAATCGTTACTTGGTGGTTCTTCAAATAAATATTAAAGTTATCGTTGATCTGAGTTACATTCTGATCCAACTTGTTATTGGGAGTAAATGGATCTGGCCCAAAGGAAGTCATGTTTGAACCGTTGGGCCCCAAAATATCAACAAGAGGAAAATTTGGTACAGCAAGACCACCGGCATTCTGACGATAATCTCTAAATGCGTTAAACCCAACAACTAAGTTGTTAGACATCATTCCGCCTTTAAGAACAGAGTTCAATTCTGC
>DPLR01000086.1 GCA_003541895.1 Cytophagales bacterium
CTGTTTTTATCATATCGCCTTTGGCATCGTAATGATGAACCCAGATGCATTTCTTTGCTTGTAGATTTTTTGCACTGATAATAACATCAAATCCACCGTCAGGGTAAGATTTTAATTGAGTAATTTCTCCGGGTAGGTTGAGCATGCCAGGCAAGGCTCGCGCTTGCGAGGTTGCCATGGCATAATGAATCACCACTGGCCGGTAATTAAAATATCCACCGATAATTACCGACTCGCGATTGACCACAAATTCGGTAGCGTTGAATGGAATTGCATTGGTGATGGGAAAAGAAAAATATCCTCCATCTAAAATATTCACAGCAATAACCAGATATCCTTTTTGATCAGAGTTGCCTTTGAAAAGAAAATATATTCGTGATCGGTTAGCCTTGACATGTGCAAGCATAAATTCTTTTGGCACAGGCAAGAAACCTCTATATATCTGCTGTAGTGCTGTATCGAGCCGGGTAATTTCTAATTGATTTTCTTTTATTCCGAGATAAGATCGATAAAGGATTATGCCCATGGTATCCACAGGCATCACGGCATGAGCTTCCATATCACGTGTTATCAAAAATTCTTTACGATTGGTTTGATGAACTTGCGCAACCGTGTTTAGCACAATGAAAGAAAACAAATAACAAATACTAAGGAACTTTGATTTTGTTGATGTAAAAAACATTGCGAGTGTTTTTATTGGTCGCCTCCTTTATGATTTGATAGCCATACACATATAAAAAATTATCGTACCAAGTTCTTATGCTACTGTCATCTTGTTTCTCCGAATGGATCGTTTCATCAGAAATTTTCAACTCAGGTTTTATCTTCTCTTCTTTCACATCTGCTTCTTGTGGGGCGATTACTTTAGCGATAATTTCTTTTTCTTCTTTACAAAGAATGGAAGTGTATCCATTGTGGTAAACAAAATCGGACACTTGCTCTTTAGCAGCTAACTTGATATCAGGAAATTTTAACGACAGATCTGATTTGATTTCACCATGCGAATCAAAGAACACTACACTTGATCCAAATAATCGATAATCGGCTAATCGTTGAGTGCCATACGGATCGGTAGAGTAGGGGGAGTAATAGCGGTAAGGCATAGTATATCCAAAAGGACTAAATCCATACATGCTGTAGGGACTATAGTATGGCGTGTAGCCATAGGGATATGGGGTTGAACGATAGCTGCCGCGGCTGGGACTTTCGAAAATTTCCCCTAAAAAAATAAAACCATTTTCTGTCTCTTCAATTTTTACGGCAGATAAATTAACCCTGAATTCTACAGGCTTGCCAACACTTCTGCGCCATTCTGCTTTAGCTTTAATTTTAGCAATTCGTTTTGGTTTGAGGTAATCCAGAAAATGATTGAGCTGCGCAAAATCATAGTAGTTCACTTTTTGTTCGTTAAATGGATCAACGATTACCGAAAAAATTCCAGCGGCTGCTTTGCTTCCACTGCCATAAGTCCATGTGCCAATGATGGCCATTTCATCTCTGATCAGAGAGCTGGTGATCGCTTCGATAACGGTCTTTCGGTCGTCTAACGGAATGATATCCTCAACTATCATTACACCTTCTGCATCATAGGTGCGCACAATAATTTTTTTTGCTTTGGTTGACCTACCTTCCACTAACAGCACATTGAAGGTTCCATTGGTGTTGGTACGCACATCCATAATGTCTACGTTGGGCTGAAAAATTCCAGGAACAATTTTGGCTTTCTCCTCGGCCAAGTTGTATAACATCAGGGCTGGTTCTTGATTGATGTACCCACCGAAAATACTTTTCTCATTCAGAATAGTAAAGTGAGTGAGCCGAAGGTTTACTTCTGGTTTGAACTCATGTTGTTTGAATATTTTTTGCTTCGGGTCAATCTCCGTTAAGTTAATCAACCTTCCATTGCTGTCAGGATTTTGAAAGATGAGATAAATATTTTGATCTTGGTATTCGTGCCCAAGAATATTCATTCGATTGTCGATAGGGATTGAAGTTTCCCAACTAACATTGAGGGCTGTGTCTAAAAAAATAACTTCCCAGATTCGTTTATGTTCTTCAAATTTTTCGGTGTCGCGTACTAAGGCCAGTCCATTTTTTTTGAGTGAGATAATGATGAATTCATGATCTCGGTTTTTGTGCGGATGTTCGTAACGTGCGGGCTGAGTAATTTGCGCGGCAAGATTGAACGTAATGAACAGAGGAAATACAAATTTGAAATACCGGATGAGGCGCTGCGAGTTCAGATTACAATCAATAGTGAGTTGCCGCAAACACAAAACCAGAAACCAGAAACTCTTCATCACTCACTCATCTTTACAATGGCCTCATATTCTTCGGCCTTCACGGATTGCACCGATAGGCGAGAAGCGCGCACCAGCACCATGTTGGCTAATTTTTTATCTGCTTTAATGGTGGCAAGGCTGATCGGGGTTTTTAATTTCTTTTTGAATCCGATTTCAACTGCAGCCCATGCATTGTCTTTAGGGTCAGGGAAAAATTCCTTGGTGACCTCGGCAATTCCAACAATCGATTTTTCTTCACCGCTATGGTAAACAAAGGCAAGATCACCCTTCTTCATAGCTTTCAAATTATTCCTTGCCTGAAAATTGCGTACCCCATCCCACGTGGTTCTTTTATCTTTGACTAAATCGTCCATAGAGTAAGTGCCAGGTTCAGTTTTAACAAGCCAATAATTCATAAGTTGTTTTTTTGAAGTTAAAAGAAAGTTAATACAAAAAAGTAAAATGGTATTTTTGAATCCATAAGAAATTTTTAATGAAGGTACTCATCATCCGTTTTTCGTCTATTGGGGATATTGTGCTTACAACGCCCGTTCCCCGCTGCATTAAAACTCAATTATATGATGCTGAGGTTCATTTTGTAACAAAGAGACAATACCGCACTATTCTCGAAAATAACCCTTACATCGATAAACTTTTTCTGCTGGATGAGAAGCTCACTGACTTGGTTGATCAACTAAGAAATGAGAAATATGATCTTGTAATAGACCTTCACAATAACCTTCGTACCCGAATTGTGAAATGGAAGCTCGGTGTTCGGTCAGTCAGCTTCAACAAATTGAATTTGCAAAAATGGTTGATGGTTAATTTTAAAATCAATCAGTTGCCGGAAAAGCATATTGTTGATCGTTATCTTGAAACTACCACATCGCTTGGCGTAAGGAATGACGGCCTTGGTCTTGATTATTTCATTCCAGACAAAGATGTGGTGCCGTGGGAGTGGCTTCCGGAAACGCATCAGCAAGGATATGTGGCTTACGCCATCGGTGCACAACATGAAACCAAAAAACTTCCGGTGCACCGAATGATTGAACTATGCGATAAAATAAACAGACCGATTGTGTTGTTGGGGGGTAAAGAAGATTTTGAAAATGCTGAAAAAGTTTGCAAGGCACTTGAAGTGAAAAGCAAAAATGCAATCATCTTCAATGCTTGCGGAAAATTCAATCTTAATCAATCGGCTGATTTGGTCAGAAAAGCAGACGTTGTTTTTTCGCACGACACCGGGCTGATGCATATCGCGGCTGCGCTGAAGAAAGAAGTGTACAGCATTTGGGGAAATACGATTCCAGCATTCGGAATGTATCCGTACCATACAAAATTCCTTTCCCTCGAAAATAATAATTTGTCTTGTCGACCTTGCTCAAAAATAGGTTACAATAAATGCCCGAAAGGACATTTCAAATGCATGAATGAGATTAGTTTTGATTTTCAGTTGAGGTGAGCCGTTTGATCAATACGCTCTCACCAACTTCCCTTCCATGTAATTCAAGTACGATTTGTTGGCTACTTTCATGCCACCGGGCGTTGGGAAATTACCTGTGAAATACCAATCGCCTGAATGATTGGGTATGGCTTTATGTAAATTTTCTATTGATTGGAAAACTATTTCAAGTTCTGCTTTCATACCTTCGGGCCTCACGATCTCACCAATCTTTTCGGAAATCTCTTCGGGTGTGAAAAGTTTGTAAAGTTTCTTTACGAAGTTTTCGCTGCCATCATTTTGCGCACGACACTGCTCGTAAACTTCACCCAGAATGTAATCTCTACCCTGATCTTTGATCAATTGAATCATGGCACGGAAAGCAACAAAGTCGCCCATCTTGCTCATGTCAATACCATAGCAATCAGGGAAGCGGATTTGAGGAGCAGATGAGATTACGACAATTTTTTTCGGCCCAAGGCGATCGAGCATTTTCAAAATACTTTTTTCGAGTGTGGTTCCACGCACGATGGAGTCATCAATAACCACAAGTGTGTCTTTGCCTTTATTGATCACTTCATATGTAGTGTCGTAAACGTGCGCTACCATTTCATCCCGATGTTCGTCATCCGTAATGAATGTGCGCACCTTCACATCTTTGATTACAATTTTTTCGATGCGCGGACGGAAAGATAAAATTTCTTCAAGTGAATCAACCGAAGGTTTCCCGTCAATAATAATATCTTTTTGTTTGCTGACCAGATAATCTTGAATTCCTTCCATCAACCCAAAGAAGGCAGTCTCAGCGGTGTTAGGAACGTAAGAGAAGACCGTATTCTTCAAGTCAAAGTTGATGGCTTTCAACACTTGTGGCACCAATAAGTGCCCCAGTTGTTTTCGTTCTTTATAAATCTCAGGATCGTTGCCTCGCGAAAAATAAATTCGTTCAAAGCTGCATGAAGTTTTTTCGAGCGGGGTGAGAATTTGTTTCTGTGCATAGTCACCGCTCTTGTTGATGATGAGGGCGTGTCCGGGCTGAATTTCTTCGATCTGTTTGTATTCAACATTGAAGGCTGTTTTAATGGCTTGCTTCTCTGAGGCAACCACAACAATTTCATCATTGGCAAAATAAAATGCAGGACGAATTCCTGAGGGGTCGCGAACCACAAAGGCCGAACCTGATCCGGTCATTCCTGCCATTGAATATCCGCCATCAAAATCTTTACACGCTCTTTTTAATACGCGTTGCAGATCAAGTTCATTTTCAATGATGTCAGAGACTTCTTTGTTGGTGAATTGGTCTTTATATTTTTCAAAAAGCTCTTGCACTTCCACATCCAAAAAGTGACCGATCTTTTCCATTACAGTTACCGTGTCCACT
>DPLR01000060.1 GCA_003541895.1 Cytophagales bacterium
GTATGTGATGGAACAATCACTTCATCACCCTGGCCAACGCCCAACGATTTTAATGAAATAAGCAACGCATCATGACCATTGCCAACACCTATGCAATACTTCGTTTTCTGATATGATGCAAATTCCCTTTCGAAAAGGCTAACCTCTTCGCCCAAAATAAATTTGCCTTTCTTAACTACAGCATTAAATACCTGCTTCAATTCTCGCTCAATCTGCCGATGCTGGTAGTCGAATGAAAGAAAAGGGATAAAAGACATAACCCGAAAATACAGTAAGCCGTAAATAACGCCACGTTTTCAACCATTTAAATTTCTTATTTTCGCCCCTTCATTTAAATCAATCATGAATTTTCAAAAAGCTAATAACATCTTCGGTTGGGCTGTCTTTGGTGTTGCTCTATTGACCTACTTCCTCACGATGGAAGAAACGGCCAGCTACTGGGACTGTGGCGAGTTTATAGCCGTATCTTACAAGTTGCAAGTGCCTCACCCTCCGGGTGCCCCTTTGTTTCTTTTGATGGGCCGGGTATTCTCCTTCCTTTCCTTTGGAGATGTAAGTAAGGTTGCCTATTGGATCAACTTCATGAGTGTATTGGCTAGTGCCTTCACAATTTTGTTCTTATTCTGGTCCATCACTCTTTTCGGAAGAAAAATGATGGGCATTAAGAAAGACAGCGATATTACAGAGAACCAATTATGGATGTTAATGGGTGCCGGACTAGTCGGTGCCTTGGCGTATACTTTTTCTGATTCATTTTGGTTTTCCGCAGTTGAGGCTGAAGTATATGGAATGTCTTCGTTTTTCACTGCCTTTGTTGTGTGGGGTGTGTTAAAGTGGGATGTAATTGAAGACGAAGGCACAGCCAACCGCTGGCTGCTGTTGATTGCGTATATGATCGGGCTCTCCATTGGCGTGCACATGTTGAATTTGGTTACACTCCCGGCCCTTGGATTGATTTTCTATTTCAAAAAATTTAAAACAACAACGTGGGGTGTAATTGCCACCTTGGCTTTAAGCTCTGGTGTTGTATTATTTATTAACGATTTTATTGTTCCGGGCCTACCAACTCTTGCGGGCTACTTTGAATTATTTTTTGTGAACACGCTTGGGCTGTTCTTTGGCTCGGGTGCACTTTTTTTCTCATTGGTTGTGATCGGAGCGTTAGTTTATGGAATCTACTTTACTCATATAAGAAACAAACCAGTTTGGAATACTTTCCTTCTGGCAACAGCTTTTATTTTGATTGGCTATTGCTCGTACGCCATGGTGGTGATCCGCTCAAACTATAACACGCTCATCGATGAAAACTCGCCTAAAGATGTAATGAGTTTCGTAAGGTATTTAAGGCGCGAACAATATGGCAGCCGGCCTTCGGTAACGGGCCCCTATTTTACAGCCAAACCAATTGACATAAAATACGGCTCGCCAACTTATGTTAAAGGAAAAGATAAATATGAGCCAGCCGAGCGAAGCTTCGAATATGTATACGAGCCAGGCGAAAGCACACTTCTTCCGCGCGCTTGGAATCCTGAGCACGCTGCAAGCTACCGTAATTACATGGGCTTAGCCGAAGGTCAGAAGCCAACTTTCGCAGAAGACAAAATGTATATGTTCCGCCACCAAATCGGCCGAATGTATATGCGTTATTTCATGTGGAACTTTGTTGGAAGAGAAAGTGATATTCAGGGAGCAGGTTGGTTAAGGCCAAATGAATGGTTCAAAAAACTTCCTACTGAGCTAAAAGAAAATCGCGGTAGAAATAATTACTACGCTATCCCCTTCATCCTTGGATTGATTGGGATGTTTTATCAATTCACAAAAGACACTAAGAATTTTGCTGTTGTAGCCTTGCTTTTTGTAATGACTGGTGTTGCTATCGTGGTTTACCTTAACTCTCCTCCGGTTGAGCCTCGCGAGCGCGATTATATTTACGCAGGTTCATATTATGCATTTGCCTTCTGGATTGGGTTATCAATAATAGGAATTACTGAGATGCTTGGCTCCTTCCTCAAAAACGCAAAAACAGCCACTATCACAGCAACTTTAATTGGATTAACAGCTCCAGCGCTAATGGCTAAAGATGGCTGGGATGATCACAACAGAAGCGATCGATTCTTTTCGGTTGATTCCGCTTCCAATTATTTAGAGTCGTGCGATCCCCAAGGTATTCTCTACACCGGTGGCGATAACGATACTTTCCCTTTGTGGTATGCTGTAGAAACGGAAGGAATAAGACCCGACACCCGCGTGCTTGTACTGAGTTATTACAATACCGACTGGTACATCGAGCAAAGCATGCGTGAAGGCAATCTTTCCAAGCCTATAAAATATACCTTACCACTCAAAGAATATCAACAAGGTGGTTTGAACGATTACTTGCCTTTTGCTGATTTAAAAATTAAGAGCATTGACGCTAAAGAATATTTGAATGCATTGGCTAAGCACGTTCCTGGCCTTACAGATGGCGACCGTAACATTGTGCCGAGCCGCGTACTCACTATTCCTATTGACAAAAATGCAATTCTAGCCAAGGGAATCATTCCAAAAGGAATGGATAGCCTTGTAGTTGATGAAATGAAAATAAAAGTGTTGCGTGGTGGCCTTGAGAAAAAAGATTTAGCGCTGCTTGATGTGCTCGTTACCAATAACTGGGAGCGTCCAATCTATCTTAATCCAACATCGATCGCACAAACAAATATTGATTTAAGTCCGTATGCGGTACAGGTAGGAAATGCGTATCAGATTTTACCCGTGCGCAATCCGCGCAAAGACCGCGAGTATTTAGTTGATACCGAGAAGAGCATGCAGGTAATGATGAATAAATTCCGCTATCGCGGATTGGACAACCCAAAAGTTTATTACAATGATGACTACAAAGGTTTTGTTCTTAATCATCGTAATTCATTCAACACGGTAGCGCAAGCACTCATCGACAAAGGCGAAATTGAAAACGCCAAGAAGCTGCTTTTATTCGATCTGGAAAAGATGCCAGACAAAGGCGTGCGTT
>DPLR01000153.1 GCA_003541895.1 Cytophagales bacterium
TTCACGTTCGAGACGATATGCGAAAAAGTTGCAGATCCCAACTCTTTGCCATATTCCCAAATCTGTTTAACTGTTTTATTTGTAGCATTGATTTCAAACTCTACCGCTCTGCTATATTGACCATATCCGCTAAAATTTCTATTGTCACCTCCATTGTCGAAGAGCATAACGTGTCCGTTAGGCAAAAGAATAGGTGCGTGTTGATACCAGTTCCACTCAAAATCAGAGGCGTTTACTGAGCCATCTAGCACATCTGGATTGGTAATTGAAGTTCCGTTGTGGTCAAGAGGTTGTAGCAAAAGTTGTGTGAGATCAACATTGTTTCCTGAAGTGCCCCAACCTCTATGGCAACCCATGATCCATACTACATTATTACTGTAATCTAATTTGACCAGGCCTTGCGTTCTACCAGAAATAATAATGGTATTGTCTGATGGATCGGGTATAACGGCATTAACGTGTATCCAGTCGGTACCATCGGTAGTTAAAGTTTGCCTTCCATACTGTAGCGATTGTTTCAGATCCCATGTGGTAATAATTTGTTTTGAGGTGCGGTCGATCTCAAGAATGAAATCTTCAACCGTGCTGCTTCCTAATTTACTTGCCGTAACCAGAAAATTGCCGTTGGGTTTCTCTTGCACGTTATGATGAAAGTTGTAGCCCGTGAGCGGCCAAGTATTTACCACGTAACCCCACATATCCACTTCATATATCGTTGCGGTATTCGTATCTCCAAAATAGAGATTGCCATTCTGAAGCCGATCAAAGCCATCGTCATAGAACAGATTTTTCAGAGTAGCATGGCTGCTAAAGTCAAGGTACCAACGAACATCTCCAAAATTGTCGAAAGCAAAAGGGGATTGAGGAACTGGCTGAGATTTATATCCGAAGTAACTCACAAAAGTCATCCCTGTACTAGCTTGGCCAGTTACATTCGTGATGATGGAAATAGCTGGGAATAATCCATCTGGAAGTGGATTGGTTTTTATCGTATAGTTTTTCTGGAGTAAATCAGAACCAGAAGCATCTTTAAGTATTACCTCAACCGTATTATTAAAGTCGGGGTACAGACCAAGAATAGGAATTTGTTGGGTTGTACTCACTACATCAAAATCCTTTGTAACATTGGTTGCCGATCCGTTTTTACCGAGCACCACTACCGATACTTTTACAGGTATAGATGTAGTTAGTTGGATGTTTGCCGAGAGGGGTGAATATCCACTGGGATTAAGAGTTATTACATTGCTCGTAATTTCTACTTGAGGTGTTTCTTTTTTGCTGCAGCCAATGAAGAGTAAAACGAATAGATAAATAAGGTGTGTGCGCATTTAGTTTAAGGTTTGGAAGTAAATGTAAATTGAGCTAGAAGGTTAAGATGTATTTGAGCTATTAATTAATTTCGTTAAGATACTTCGTCTTGATAAAATTTACGATACCGCCAAAGTAATATTAGTAAGCCGACCAAAACATGTCGAAAGTCTAAAAAACGAATTTTTTGTCGGTAACGATTCTAACAGAAGAAGTGATTACCGTTTTTTCAAGCTTAACTCCTCGCTGGTTTCTGGCATGCTTCTGGTGTATGTGAGGTGATAAATAATGGAGGAGTAATTATTTCTAAGGGCGCATGCAAGTAACATCTTGAAAAGTTCCGAAAACAGAAACTCTATGAAGAAGCTAGCTACTAAATTTTGGGAGCAAAAGAAAAAGTAAATTTGCGATGATAAGCCTTGGGATAGTCATCTTAATTTTTACACCGATTGTTCTGTTTATGGGGCTAAGTTTTTTTCTGTTCACTTACCCTCGCTTAAAAAAAGAATTGCAAGAAGCCATAGACAAAGACACACGCACCAACCTCGATGAAATAAATTACATTAAATTCAACATCAGGCTTTCTATCATGCGTATCGTCTATTCAACTGCCTTCCTCATTTTTATTATGTTGTCTATAATTTACAAGGCGTTCTAAGGGTTGGTGTCATGAATTGAGTGTTCCTTTATAGTGTCTTCGAATACAATCATTTAATATCTTTGGTAATCAAAATACGAAACAGATGAAACTGATTGAGCGGATTATTTTATTGGTTTTTTTTCTGGCAATCTTGCTCAAAGCAGGATTGTTTCGAGGCACACGTGCAAGTTTGGAGATAAGCACTTTGCTGCTCTCAATGCTCTACTTCTATTTCGGTTTTGCGTTGTTTAATGGCATTGGCTTTAGGGCCATGTTTAAAAAGAGTTCGTATGCAGGCGTGAGTGTTGGTAAAATTAGCGGAGCCATTGCGCTAGGCCTTGCCCTCTCCAGTGTGCTGATTGGTATCTTGTTCAAACTTATGTTTTGGCCCGGAGCAAATGAAATGATTATGATTGGAGGAACGGGGCTGCTCATTATTCTTTTGGTTGCAAGTGTGGTAATGGTAATCAAAAAGAAGAGCCTCGATTCATTTTACAAAGGTATCTTCCTTAGAGGCAGCGTTGCCTTAATTTTTGCGTTGGTCTTCTTTTTTACGTCACAAAAATCGCTGATCAGATTTTTTCATAGAGACAATCCTACTTTCGCAGAGCTAATGATCAAAGCTATGGGAAACCCCCAAGACGAAGAACTTCAAAGACAACTTGAAGAAGCAGGTGAAATGGAAAACAAATGACGGATTGAAGGAAGAGAAAAGAGTCATTTACATAAAATTTTAACTTGCCATTATGACACAAGAGACTCTTGACAGTTACTGCCAAATCTTGGGGATATCTGAGAATGCAAGCATTGAAGATATTAAACGTGCTTACAGGCAAAAAGCAAAACTTCTTCACCCAGATAAAAATAAAAATTCTGATGCGCACGAACAATTCATTCTATTAAATGAGGCTTATGATTGCCTGCTGAGTATTAAATCAGGAGCACAAACAGTTACTATTGAATCTGATCCTTATTCTTATGAGGATTGGTTTAGGCAAACCCAAGAAGAGGCAAGGCAGCGGGCGCGGGAGTATGCGCAGATGAGGTATGAAGAATACAAAAAGACAGATCAATACAAAAAATCGCAGGCTGCAAAGATGGTTGTTGAACATCTATATTTTATTTCTTGCGTAGCACTGATGCTCTCGCCTTTGTGGGGAATCCTGTTTAATGGTGGCTTAGGTTTCTTTGCTGGAATTCTCATCACTTTTGTTACAGTTCAATATTGGGCAGGTATTTTTAGAGAGAAAATTGAACTTGATTTTCCTGCATTCTTTGAATCAATCTTGATTGTAGTTAAGACAAGAACGTTCAGGTTGTTTGTCTTAATACCACTTAATATTTATTTATTCGTTCGCTTCACGCTAAACACTCAAGTAACCTTATTGACTTTAGGATTGATCTTCCTGTCTCTTCATCTGCTGATTTTTTTGGCAAGCAAAAAATTGGCTATTCTGAAACCTGTTTCTTGGTCTATTATTTTTCTTGCGCTAGTACCAACACTCTTCAACCTTTTCTTTCTATTCAATTTTATTTTTTCTTCTAACCCAACAATAGAAAAATATTCTTTTGTGCATAAAACGGAGTGGTATGGAAGCAGAAGAAGACACAACTCTGGTAGCTATCAGAAAACCTCTTACATTGACTTGGAGAATAACAAGTATGAAGAATATCCGTGGTTCAGGATGTTCCTCGATTTCGAAGCCATGCAATACAAAAGCGAGATTACTTACACTTTTGAAGACGGCCTTTTCGGTTTGCGCGTGTTAAAGGGTTTTGAATTCACTAAATGAAGCATAGGTAAAAAAATAAAGCCTCAGTTCAGTCAGAACCTACACCGTAGCGTGAGGCCGTTTACCGCAGGCGAAACGGAGATTGAAACACGTTGTTGTCGATCTAAATTTTTAACACGATTCGATCCGATGATCCAAAGTGGTATGCCTACACCCAGGCAAGCATTTCCTGCAATGAACGATAATTCAGCAAGCGCCAGGTTACCGGTGCTCGACTGCTGCGTTACCGTGTTATTGTTGTACGTAGTTGTTTCGGAAGAATTGAGGCCGACAATGATGCCCACTCCCAAAAGCACACCTCCACCAATTGTTAGAGCTGCGCCTCTACTTCTGAGAGATTTAGCTTTTTCGAGTTTAAACATAAATTCTGCCTGATCAGAGTTTACTGGTTGCTGTGCGCTTACTTTCAAAGATAAAGCCAAGAGCAAAAACAAAGGGATGAGTCGTTTCATATCATACGCAAGAAAGTAAAATAAAATTGTCTTCAAAAGGTTTTAATAACAGACCTCACGATCTGTATTAATGACGCAAAAATTAGATGTTTTGTAGATGGCCAAGCTTCTCCAGATTAGAGCCGTTTGACAATAAAAAATACTCTTTCCCATTTGACTAATTACAATCTTGCTCGTAATAGAGTTAATTTCAGTACATGAACCCTGAACCTGAACTAGACCTGATCCGAAAATCGCAGAACGGTAATGCGCAGGCTTTTCGCGTGTTGGTTGAGCAGCATCAAGGGCTGGCCTATTCCATCGCCTTTCGATTTACGAGAGACGCAGAAGAATCGGAAGACATTGTGCAGGAAGCGTTCATCAAAATCTGGAAGAATATTTTGAAATACAATGAAGAATTTAAATTCAAAACTTGGCTAGCGCGAATTGTTACCAACCAAAGTTTAGATTATTTAAAATCGGGGCGAAAGAAAACCTATTCGAAGCAAGAGATAAGTGAAGACATTAGTGTTTCTTATACCGAACAAAAAATGGAAGCAGAGGAATTGAAGACGATTGTTTATCAGTTGGCCGATCAGCTTACAGAAAAACAAAAAGCGGTCTTCATTCTTCGCGATCTGGAAATGTTGGAGCCAGAAGAGGTTTGCTCTATTCTTCAAATGCCAGACGGAAACATGAAAAGCAATCTTTACTATGCGCGCTTGAAAATAAAAGAAGGACTAAAAAAAATTTATAAATAGTAACGTATGGAATGCAGCGATTTTGAAAAAGACATTTTTCTGTTCAGCGAAATCTCAGACGAGCAAAAAGTCGCTCTGAAACTTCACCTAGAGAACTGTGCAAATTGTTCAACGCTTTTCAACGAAGTGGTGAAGATGGATAGGTTGGTGAAAGAAATGGCAATTCAAGAAATTGTTCCAGCTAATGCAGCGAAGCTGACCAGCCGTATCATGG
>DPLR01000646.1 GCA_003541895.1 Cytophagales bacterium
CGTCTGCCCGAGCGTGCATGCCATGTTTTATCACTAAGCGCACCGATGATTGTTTGAATTAAAAGACCTGTCATTGGTCCGACTAAATTCAAGAGCGGAAGATCTTCGGGGTTCGCCTTTAAAAAAGTGTACAGTGGATTTACCGCACTCTGTTGCAAACCAAAACTATATTGAATGCCGAAGAAGCCAACATTCATATTAATAATTTGCCAGAATGAAAGGTGGGGTTTAATAGAAAGGCTCACTCGTTGCAGCTAATTTTAGGTAAGACAATGTTAACATTTTATTTTTGATTTCTGATGAATGCGTTAAGTTTGAGTAACCCGATTATTATGGATTTAACAAAACCTTATGTTTGCTGTTTTGGAGAAGTGTTGTGGGACATCCTTCCTACTCAACGTGTGCCCGGTGGTGCGCCTATGAACGTGGCCATTCATCTTCAAAACTTGGGTGTACCCAGTGTGATGATCAGTAAGGTAGGAAGCGATTCGTTAGGAGAAGAACTGAAAGCATTTTTGGATTCTCGCAAATGCACTACGGAATGGATTCAAGTAGATTCAAAATATCCTACGGGCACGGTGGTTGCCAATACTGCCAATCCGAAAGAAGTGAAGTACGAAATTATTGAAGGCGTTGCCTGGGATTACATCGATTCTACAACAGCAGCCGAGTCAATTGTTGAAAATGCTTTTGCTTTGGTGTATGGCACACTCTCTTGTAGGAATGAGCACTCCAGAAAAACATTACTCTCCCTCATCGCAAAAACGAAAGGAATAAAAATTTTTGACGTCAATTTCAGGTCTCCTTATTATTCAAAAGAGTTAGTGAGCGAGTTGATCCAAACAGCGGATGTGGTTAAGATGAATCAAGATGAGTTGGAGATTATTAACCAGTGGTTTGGCTCAGCTAGTTTTTCATTCGAAAAGAAAATTGACAATTTAAAATCACACTTCAATCTTAAAAAACTTTTGGTAACACTGGGTGGAGATGGTGCAGCCCTTGCTGACGAAACGGGGATCACGTATTCAAAAGTCTACAAAGTGGAAGTAAAAGATACCATTGGAAGTGGTGATTCATTCTTGGCCGGAATTATCAAAAACGTGCTGCTTAAAAAGTCAAGCAAAGAAATGCTTGCGTATGCTTGCGCACTCGGCTCGATTGTAGCTACACATCACGGGGCTAATCCAGAAATAAAAGAGGAAGAAATCTATTCCATGATTAAAGGGCAGCAGTAAAAATTATTTCACTACAATTGCATTTGCCACCCCGCAGTTGGGCAAAGTAACTGGCACATTATTGCGCCAATAAACACCATAGCTAGTTGAGGCATTCACGGTACCTGCTACATAAATCTCGCTCCCATTCACGATAACCGAATTGGGCGAATTGCTGCCTTCTCCCGTAAGTTCAATCAGATTACCGTTTTTCCAATAAACACCTGTGTAAGATGAGAAATCATTTGTGAGTGAGCCTACGATATAAACATCTGTTCCTGAAATGGCTATCGCTCGGGCAGCCGAATTAATGAAATTGTTATTTGGCAAATGGGTAATTATTGAATCGTTTTTCCAGAGGGTTGCAGTTGCGCTTTGCTCGTTATAGGTTGTGCCGGCTACGTAAAAATCTGAGCCCGAAGCTAAAATACCGAAGATCATTACTGTGCTCGTCAGATCTGTGTTTGGCAATGATTTATAAACTTCATTTTTCCAATATCCAGTAGAAGCTGCGATATAAACATCATTATTCGAAATTGAAATAGCACTGGCCTGTTTAGAATTACCATTGGGAAGCGCGATCATATTTCCGTTCTTCCAATACACAGCTTGAAAATAACTGCCGCCATCAGAAATAAAACCACACGCGTAGATATCGCTACCAGAAATGGCAATGGAATTAGCTTTAGAAGTCATAACCGATTTTGAACCGAAAGTGGCAAGCACATTCAAAGAATTCATCACTCCATTTTTCCAAAATAATGGCTTTTCACTATTGGCTACATCCGAAATGGTTCCGACTACATAAACATCATTACCAGAAACAGCTATGTCTTCAGCAAATGAATGTATTTCGCCTCCGGATAATGAAATCTCTTCTCCATTCTTCCAATACGCAGCGGTTGGCTTAAATCCAAAATTATCGTTGACGTAGGAAACACCTGCAACATAAATACCATGCAATGGCTCGATCGAATTCTTCGAACATGAGATTAAAATAATCGCCATTAAAACCCAGAGCCTGCGCATGATTTCTAAATTGGACTATTAAAAATAGTGAATTGTTTTTATGTTTAGCTCAAATTCAACTTATGCTAAAGCAACTTACAAGATTTATTTTTGCTGCCACTTTAATCTGTTACTCTGCAAACACATTCTCTCAAAAGAATTTCAATGTGATCGCCTATTTTTCTGGTAAGGCCGATCAAGTGGAGAGCATCGAAGCCAATAAACTAACGCACATCATCTTTAGTTTTTGTCACTTGAAAGGGAATAGACTCGCAGTCGATTCAAAAGAAGATTCGATCACCATCTCAAAATTAGTCGGGCTCAAAAAAAATAACCCACAATTAAAAGTAATGTTATCTCTCGGTGGGTGGAGCGGCTGTGGCCCTTGCTCTGACGTATTTAATACCTCTCAGGGTAGAGAGGATTTTTCTCAATCTGTTTTAGCACTAAATCAGTATTTCAAAACGGACGGAATCGATCTCGATTGGGAATATCCCTCCATAGAAGGTTATCCAGGCCATACGTTCAGAAAGGAAGACAAAGAGAATTTCACATCGCTCGTCAAATCCCTAAGAAAAAATTTGGGGGCGAATTATGAGATCAGTTTCGCAGCAGGCGGTTTCAAAAAATATTTGGAAGAATCTGTCGATTGGGATTTAGTAACTCCATTGATAGACCGAATCAATGTTATGAGTTACGATTTGGTTAATGGATATTCAACTGTAACAGGCCACCATACTCCGCTTTACTCCGATAAGCAGCAACCCGAGTCCGTTGATTTCGGTGTACAGTGGTTAATCAACCATCGCGTTCCTAAAAACAAAATTGTAATTGGAGCCGCATTTTATGCGCGGGTGTGGCAAGATGTTCCCAATATCAATCACGGTCTTTATCAATCGGGCAAATTCATGGCTGGTATCGATTACAAAAAATTCGATTCAGAGTTTTCGACAGAAAAAGGTTTTGCGTACTTCTGGGATGAAAAAACACAAGCTCCTTACTATTACAATTCGGGAAAGAAGCTCTTCGCTACATTTGACGACAAAAAATCGATTTTCCTAAAAACAAAATACGTAAGTGATTTAGGTCTGCAGGGAATTATGTTTTGGGAGTTTACTCTAGACAGCAAAACCGATGGCCTACTCGATGTGATCCACAACTTTAAAAAGAAGAAATCAGAATTAAATAAAAAATAGTTGTCGCTCGTGGAATAAAATTATGCAGAAGTCTGTCTAAGCCTTAAATTTCCGTTTCTTATTCCACATGAAAAAATCAATTATTGTTCTTGGGTTCTATTGCTTTATAGTCTGTCTACCTTTTGCTAAGGCAGTTGCACAGCAAAAGGATACCACTAAACTTCCGTTTGCTATTGCAGACGAGAAAAGACTTTCAGATGAAGATTTGAAAGACAAGAAGGAAGGTGTTTATGTAACTGGCGCACCCGATTTCAGTTCTGATCCGATCAATGGCTTTGGCTACGGTGGTGAGGGATCGATTTTCTTTAACGGACATCGTAAAGATCCATTTTTTGCTTACACAGCCTACCGTGCCAAACTCGATTTCGTAGTCTTTAACACAACGCGCAATCAACGTGAGTTTTTTCTGCGCCTTGATGTACCCTACATTTTTAACACCAAATGGAGACTGCGTGCAGAAGGAGGATACGAAGAGAACCCCAACCTACTTTATTTCGGAATTACCTCACAACAAAGTTTGCAACCGTTACATCACAATTCTACCACCTATTCTTCCTACAAAGACTACGAGGATAATTTTCTTGTTGGGCCCTACCAATTCTACAACAACTATTACAAAAAGGAATCTGTAATTAATGTAAGCATGGAACGCTCTTTTCTTGAAGGAAGATTACGCGCATTAATTGGCTACGAGTTTGCTCAGGTCAGCATGTCTGCATTTAAAGATAGTTCGCTAATCGCGGATGATTACAAAAACAAAAGAGTACTGGGTTTAGGTAACAATAATATTTCGATAGCGCAAGTTGGTTTGATCTATGATACACGAGATTTAGAGCCAGACCCAAGCTCAGGTGTCTTTGCCGAAATCACCAATGAACTTTCTTTAAAATCGTTGGGCTCTGCTTACAATTTTAATAAGACGTTTGCGCATGTTAACTACTACAAGAAATTATTTCCTTCCACAGTAAAACGATTAATTTTTGCAGGAAGAATAGCGGTGGGCTACACTGCACTCGATGCTCCTTTCTTTGAATATCAAGATCAATCGAGTTCAGAGGGGCGTATTGAAGGCTT
>DPLR01000154.1 GCA_003541895.1 Cytophagales bacterium
ATGCATCAGGCGTACCTGCATTATTACAAGGAAAGCCCTCGTCAGGATCACCATACTTTCTCTTATTATAAGCGCTGAACAAGTCATTGCAACCATCTCCATTGGGCGTAAATACGTTTGGCAATTCATAATAAGGGCAGTTTTCAAAACAAAATGAATCGCTCAAATCTGACTCTTTCCCTGCCGCATTCACGGCTGAAATCTTATAGCACCAAGCATGTGAAATAAGGTTGTTGTGAATAAAAAATGTATCTGCAACAACTTTGGCGATAACAGTAAAAGACTGATCGCTACCGGATGAAGCATAGATATTGTATCCAACGATAGAAGAATTGCAACCTGAATCAGAAGGCTTTTTCCATGTAATAACATTGGGCGGCAGACTTGAATCTCCTAGACCAATATTCCCATCGTCAGGGCAAAATTTATTAACACTGTTTAAGTCAGGGTTGCAGTCGTAGGCCTTGGCAACAATACTGAGTTTGCATGGTTTCCCTAAAGTATCAGGCTTTGAGCAGATGATTTGAGAGAAATTATTTAATGGTGCTTTAATCTTAGGGTTACCATATGAACCGCGCGTCATAACACCATAACAATAATTACTGGTTTGTACTAATGGTGTGCTGTTGTATTGTCCAGAATCGAGATAAGCAAAACCTTTGGCTACGTCAACGCTATCAATCAAAGTTAAGTCAGAGATAACCTCACTTGCTGAGTTCACCCCTCTATAAATAAGGTGACGTGGATTTGGTAAAAGCTGATCATTGTTTGACCAAGGTACCACCGCGCTCCATTGCAAAAGAATTTGCTTGAATTGAGGGACTAAATCTAAACGCACTGTCGAGGCCGTTGCTGATGAATCTATTATTTGACCATTGCTGGCCTTGGCCACTACCCAGTAATGGTATGAATTTGCCGCAGTGTTTAGTTTATAGTCGTCTACTAACGTGCTGTCAAACAGTGTTCCTGGATAAAGTAGCTTGCTTACATTAACATATCCAGCAATGCCACTTGTACCATCTGCCCTTTTTACCTCAAAAGAATAAGGCGCAGGAAATAAATTTTTATCAGCTTCGAATGGAGATCTCCACTTCACGGTAACGCGACCGTTTTGCGTATCGGTAACATCGATGGTTACATTGGTAACTACAGGAGCATCAGCTAAGAAGGGAGGAATACATATCTCATCAGACGCTACACTTTCACTTCCATCCGGAAAAATGGCAACCAGACGATAGCAATACCTAGCCCCTGCAGCCAAGTTTTGATCGTTGTAATTGGTAGTACCTATGGGCACTTGCCCAATTAAAGTATAACCTAACGAATCAGGCAAACCCGTTTGACAAGGTGATGGTGTAAATGGAGCACTGTCTACCCTTCGGTAAATCTGCATTCCCGATGCCGTTGAACTGCACGTATAGTTTTTCCAACTTAACTCAGCCGAACGACCAACGGGAGTGATTGAATTCCATTGAGGCGCTGGTGCAACAACGGTAATCGTAAATGCACCATAAGTAGCTAATGGCGGCCCACCATTATCCGTTGCCTTCACTGTGATTTCATAAGGCTGTTCTTTTACATGATCGCAAACGGTTTGCCAATTAAATTGTACGTGAGCTTGGTCTGTGGGGCTAAACGTTGGCTGCCAAACAGCCGGACCAGGGGTATATGTAGCAAGAGGGTTAGAGATTGCTCCCTTTTGAAAAATATTAGAGAACAATTCAATTTTTACGCTATCTCCTTTATTGCGCCCTCCCCCTGTGGGACTTCCATCGGGATCAGTTGCATAAATATCTTCGGTTACCAACGTTCCAGCCTGAACACAAATATTTGGTGGCACTTGCAAAAGCGGTCTAAGGTTGGTGCATGACTTAACGATGATCTGCATATCTCTTTCTACTGTTCCTAGTAATCTCCATTTGCCATTAATGTCCTTTCTCCACTCCTTAATCAGAAAAGCAATGTTGTACTCACCGGCCTCACCTGGCGAGTCCCAAGTAATAGTTCCATACAAAGGGTCAATTTTGAAAGTTGGAGGACCATCGCTTGCCTCGTTCGCTTGGTTGTATGGATCTGGAGGACTTGCTGCTCCATTATAAAAAGCAATACTATTAGGATCAAGGTATCCACTTACATCTTGGGCCGAAACCTCTAAACCATCGTTGTCATAAGTAGCACCTTGTTTGGGAACGTATAGCTGATACGATAAACTATCTCCATCAGGATCATATGCACCCGGATTGTGAAACCACTTTACATGGGTACATGCCTGGTCAATTGGTGGAACCAATAACACAGGCGTATTATCGCAGCCAAGAAAATCATTTATCTTAATCTGAGTTTGTATAAAAAATGGTGTACCAACGGAGTTATCCATATTAAGGATGCCCTCATTCCTGTTCTGCTCGTAATAAGAAATAATATAGGTTCCTTGGCCGGGGAAAACATGGTCTACATCAACTTTCACTTCACCTATAAGAAAACCGTCTGCGTCAACACCGATGATGTTCGGATCTGTAACCATGGTGGGATGAAAAATCGGACTTCCATCACCAAAATTAAGTACACCACCATTTGACTCACTAAAATGAACAGCGGTACCACTAGCCTTAACTAAAACGTGAATAGTAATCGTAAATGTGTTAGAACAATTCTTACGCTTAACGGTAATTTCACCTGCTCTTAAGTGAGTGGCTTGTGCCGTTAAGTTAATGCCCAACAGAAAACTAATAAGGTAAACTAATCTGGTAATTTTGCCCATCGCACGAGAATAACTATCAAAAATACAACTTTAATATTTTAATAATCGTCTTGGTTGCCTTCATTTTAATAGAATGCTTTTACATTGTATTTACTAACGGTAATTTGTAACTATTATTGGGTTATCATTCAGGATAAAAAAAATTCTCATGCGCATCATTGGCGAAATACCCGATCCTCGGGTTAAGATCACACTCTTCCATTGGAACAATCGATACCTCATTAAACTAGAGTGGGGATTATTTGAGCAGACTTTCAAAATCCAGGAGTTTGATCTTTCAGCAGAGGAGGATTTAAAAAAAATTGTAAGCGATTCTTTTATCACCTCCGCATTGAACCGATTTACTGAAATGGCCTCTGAGCTTACAGCTGCCCTTGAAAAAATGGATTGAGACCGATTTCAGTTTTGCGATTGCCCTACCAAAAGTTACCTTTGGCAACCTGTCAAATAGTTGTGGATGGAAATCATTGAAGAAAAGAAAAACAAGAACAAAAAATATAAACCGATCTTGGATCGAATTCCAGATTGGCCGGTCTATCAATTGAGCAAAAACCGGAAAGAATTCATTGAGGAAGTCACCACAAAATCCGTTGAGCGCATCCATGAAATGCGCCCATCGTACAAACAACTTATCGAAGACCTGCAAGCTACGGTTTACCGCGAACAGAACCGGATCAAAAGAAATCGCTGGCGTGTTGATCCCAAAGATGATTCAAGTTTTTGGTCAACTATTAAAAATGAATTAAATGATATCAGTGCGCAAGACCCCCAGAAAGCAAAAGAAAAGGTTGACCTAATTTTAGAAAGGATTGTTCATCGTTATGCCTCAGAAATTGCCGGGAATTTCAAAGCTACAAGCTATCGCTTCGCCCGAGAAGCGGTTAAATTCTGGTTTTCGCGTTTGCTCAATGGGGCGCGGGTAAAAAAATTCGGTGCTTTCTTCAGAAGTGAATATACGCTACGCGATAAAATCCAAATTGTTGGTAAAGTAAAAACACTGCGCAGGCTAGCACGCCAGGGAACAGTTGTTATGGTACCAACGCACTTCAGCAACATAGATTCAATTTTAATTGGCTGGGTTATCCATGCTATGGGATTACCTGCCTTTATCTATGGAGCTGGGCTGAATCTTTTCAACATCAAGATCATCGCTTATTTTATGAATAGCCTTGGCGCCTACAAGGTTGATCGAAGAAAAAAGAATCTGCCTTACCTTGAAACGCTAAAGATGTACTCTAATCTAGCCATTCAAAAAGGAGCGCACAGTTTGTTTTTCCCGGGAGGCACTCGTTCTCG
>DPLR01000104.1 GCA_003541895.1 Cytophagales bacterium
CTTATGAAATTGTTAAGGGTGAAACAAATTGAAGACAACCAAGGTAAAACGTTGGCAAGCGAAGGCGTAAAAGCCAATTATCAAGACATGATTAATTATTCTGTTTTTTGTTTAATAAAATTGTCCGCAGGCCACAGTTGACTGTCAACGGATTGATTATGATCTGAATCTATGCAAAAACTAATTGACCAGTTCTCTCGCTTCTTTGTAGGAAGCTTGTTCATTTTTTCGGGTTTGATAAAACTCAATGACCCTGTTGGCACACAAATAAAAATGGAAGAGTATTTTGAAGTTTTTGCCAGCGACTTCGGGTCGTTTTTTAATCACTTTATTCCATGGTCCTTAGAAATAGGAATGGCGATGATCATTTTGGAGTTGGCGCTTGGCGTTGCCATTTTAGTTTTTTGGAGAATGAAATTGACGGGCTGGGTTTTACTTCTACTCATGGTTTTTTTCACATTCTTAACTTTTTACTCAGCTTATTTTAACAAAGTAACTGATTGCGGTTGCTTTGGCGATGCCATTAAACTCACGCCTTGGCAATCTTTTACAAAAGATGTAGTGCTCATGGTTTTTGTTGGTCACTTGTTTTGGTACAAGCATACCTACGTGGCAAAACTTAGAACACGCGAAGGTGATGCTTTGATCATTGCTACAATTGTAGTTTGTACAGTGCTTGGCGTTTACGCTATTCAACATCTACCCTTCATCGATTTTAGAGCTTATCGGGTTGGCAACATTATTCAAGATCAGATGCAGCCAACAGAGCAACCTATTATCGAGTATGTTTTTGAAAAGGATGGCAAGGAAATTAGATCTGAAAAATATTTAACTGATCCAGGGTACAAATACATCTCATCTCGCGTACTCAATGAAGATAAGATCAAACCAAAAATTACGGACTACAGCGTAACCTCCGTTGAAGGTGAGGATAAAACTTCTGCCTCTTTTCAAGGAAACAAATTGCTCATCATCGTAGCCAATGTCGATAAAGCTTCTACAAAAAATATTGGAGCAATCCGAAATCTGATTCAAAAATCAGAGGGCAAAGTAGAAGCTATGGTACTCACTGCTTCTACCAACGAAGCCATTGAAAAATTCCGTCACGAAAACCAACTGGCTGCACCTTACTATTTTGTCGATGCAACCGTTTTGAAAACAATTATTCGATCAAACCCAGGCATTGCACTTTGGCAAAATGGAAAAGTGTTAGGCAATTGGCATTACAACGATGTTCCCTCTGAGCAGGAAATATTCGATCTGATTTCTTCTAACCGATGAAATTTTTTTTGATTGGATTGCCCGGCAGCGGAAAAACCACGCTCGGTAAACAGCTGGCCGAAAAACTCGGAATAATTTTCATTGATCTTGATGCTGAAATTGAAAGGCTAGAAAAAAAAACTGTACGCGAAATTTTTGCTGAAAAAAAAGAAGGTTATTTCCGTCAAGTTGAGTCCGCTATCCTGAAAAAACTTTGCCTCGATAAAACTGATTTTGTCTTGGCAACAGGAGGCGGCACACCTTGCTTCTTTACTAACATGGAAGAAATGAATCGGTCAGGGAAAACCATCTTCCTCAATGTAGCTATACCTGAAATCACCAATCGATTATTAAAAACTAACTTGACGGATCGGCCTCTTTTTGGAGCGACAAATGCTAATGAATTAAAAGGGAAACTTGAGGAGCTATTATCTAAGCGAATTGATTTCTACAATCAGGCTCAGGTAAAATTCAGTTCTGAAAAAATATCAGTCGAAGAAATTATTGCAGCCTTATAGATTATAGCCAAAGGTTATCATAACAGAAGTGTTCGAATGCTGAAGTTTGACATACGGACTGTCAATAGAAATTGAATTACCAGAATAAAGAGTGTATGGCCGGTACATCGAATTCCATTGGGTCAGAGAAAAACCAAGGTCAACAAAATATTTACTCGTTCTATAGCCAACGCCTCCCGTATACCCGGAAATAGAATTATCTACCTTGTTCTGCGCAATGTATGGATCAGGCATATAGCTATAGCCCGTTCTGATTCTAAAATTTTTAAAACGATATTCTCCTCCAAGTCGGAGATTAAAAACATTCCTGTACAGGCTTTTAATATCACTGTTATCAAATGAAAAATCTAATCCATCTGTATTCGACTTCAGCCTGGCCTTGGTGTAATTCACTTTTTCAACTTCAGCCGTGATCAATCCGTGCTTAGCAATGAAGACTGTTGCTCCAGCTTTTATTCTCCATGGCGTGGACAACGAATAGTTTGCAATAATTTGACTTATTGTATCGGTTATAACATTGTTATTTCCTCGAACAAATTGAGTGGTATTACTTTGGTAGGTTGTATCAACATATCTGTAGGTATTCCATCCTGCAGTTACTGACGCACTGTAGCTGTCGTTTATATCGTAATAATAGGTTGGAGTTGCAACAGACAGGCCAAATTGCAGAAAATCCAAAGGCTTAACAATGGTACCAATAGTGGCATTAATTCCTGATCCTTTGATAGAATAATCTTCCAATAAGTTAAAACCCAAGAGCGGATAAGGATTGTTATTGGTTGCGGCATTATCAAACGATTCAGAATAACTGTTCTTTGAATGGTAGTTGAAACTTGCCAAACCTATTGCTCCACCAAAATAAATTTTATCATTAAAATTCAATCCGTAAGCAAAATTAACTTGGTTCTGAGCTCCATTAACCTTCACTCGCTCGCGCTGAAACGGAATTTGATTTGCATACGTATCCCAGACGGACGAATCAGCATGAGGGCTCACTTCATTCTGAGGGCCAATTAAAAAGGTGTGATAGGCCAACCGTTGCAATGAATAATAGGATGGATCAGTATCATCTCGAAAACTTCCGGGGTAAGTCCCGTAACTCTGTTGCACAAAATAATCTAGGAGAGAATTGTTAGGGTTAATCCCTTGATAAGTAAAGTTCTGATTAAAATTATTGGTTCGTGTAAGCGAGATGGCAAAGTTTCCGCTGACTAGCTTGCCATTTTCTTTATCACTATGAAACACTACACTAAAGCCCGGAATGTTGAAATTGCCCTGAGAATCTTTTGTGTTAGTACCATAATAGCTACTTGTTGAATTATAAAAATTGGTACCCAATGAAAGCGTGGCCTCTGAGCGATTGAAAAAACCGAGCCCCGCGGGATTTGAAAATGCAGAACTGTAATCTCCACCTAATGCAACTTGAGCTCCGCCCATGGCCTGAATGCGAGCGCTCCCAGTAGAACTTAACCTACTAAAAATTAGCGCTTCCTCAGCATACGATTGGGCGTAGATTGCTGTTGAGCCAAGCATAAAAAGTGCGCTCAGCCAAAGGCCAAAAAAAGTTTTCATAGATCAAAATTAAAAAGTAGAAAGACGAATACAGAATTGTTTATCGTCTTCCGTGGCCACCACCACCTCCACCTACATGACCTCCACCACCTCCACTAAATCCTCCTCCAGAAAAACCAGAGCTGCGCATGCCGCCTCCTGAGAAACCACTATTACCTCCCCAAGAGGAACGAGCAGGTGCACTTGGGTTACTCCATGTGCGTGTTCCTGAATTATTATTTCCTGAATTAAAGTTGCTCCAGAATGAGCCTCTTGAATTAGAGCCTGAGCTCGACCATGAGTTGCCCCGTGTATTTGCAGCGCTCTGCTTCCAAGCATTGTTATAATACGATGAAGTTGAGTTTGAAGCCATGCTCCGAGAGCCAAAAGTGTTGCGTGTTCCTGTTCCGTTATAATATGCGGTATTTCCGCGACCAGTTGTTCTACCCGATGCGTAATAGCTGCCGGTTGTTGATGATGTTCTAGATGGATGCCTGCCATAAACTACAGCATGGCCTGTCTCATTATAATTCGATCCACTAGTTACAATATAAGAGGGATAACCATATCCGTACATCCCGTAACCCATCCCATACATACCATAGCCGTAACCATACGGAGAATATCCGTACATCCCGTAACCGTAACCCATTCCATACATTCCATACATGCTACTATAGCCCAAACCGTACATACCATAACCCATGCCCATGCCGTAACCAAAACCATTCATCCCATAACCGTAATATGGATTATAT
The DNA here is from genome assembly GCA_003541895.1 of Cytophagales bacterium. Lineage (GTDB taxonomy): Bacteria > Bacteroidota > Bacteroidia > Cytophagales > Cyclobacteriaceae > ELB16-189. The sequence goes on from DPLR01000104.1 coordinate 4,088, forward strand.
CCCATGCCATAGCTCCCGTAGTAAGGACTGTATCCATAACCCATCCCATAAGGATTATAGCCATACCCATTGTTGCTAAAGTTGTTATTGCAATTACATGTATTTGCGTACAAATTCTGATTTACAGTTGGCTGATAGTTTGGAGTGAAATAAGACGAGCCTGAATTAGAGTTAGATCCTACTTTTGACCCAGCCACAAAATCCGGGTTTTCATTTCGGCCCGAGTAACTGTCTGAAGGATTTATTACCTGCATCGTTGGATTTGCCTTGGCTGATGCAAGAACCACTTCTTCTTTATTTCTTAAATTAATTTTTGCACGATCCTTCGATGAGAAATACATATCGTCATACTCTTGTGCCATCACACTAAATCCTACCGAAAGGATTGCTACTGTTAACAAGATTAATTTCGTTTTCATAGTTGTAAGGGTTACACCTTGTTTAGTAACGTAAATCTATACAATTCGGATATTTTATTCTACAGTTTTCTTCTCAAACAGAATGCCACAGCAAAACGTCTGGTATATTTGCAGTCCGACTCAATTAGAATAACATTAAAAATGGGAAAAGAGATCACCAATCGTTCAGAAGATTATTCGCAATGGTATATCGACTTGGTCAAAAAGGCAGATTTGGCAGAGAATTCTGATGTGCGTGGCTGCATGGTAATTAAACCGTATGGGTTTAGTATCTGGGAAAAGATGCAAACTGCATTAGACAAAATGTTCAAAGACACAGGTCACACCAATGCTTATTTTCCTCTTTTTATTCCCAAATCATTCCTTGCTAAAGAGGCTAGCCACGTTGATGGCTTTGCAAAAGAATGTGCGATTGTAACACATTATCGCTTAAAAAATTCGCCTGATGGCAACGGTGTGATTGTTGATCCAGAGGCTAAACTAGAAGAAGAATTAATTGTTAGACCAACTTCTGAAACAGTTATCTGGAACAGCTATAAAAAATGGATCCAATCGTATCGCGACCTCCCCATTTTGATTAATCAATGGTGCAATGTTGTGCGCTGGGAAATGCGCACGCGTCTTTTTTTGCGCACGGCAGAATTTCTCTGGCAAGAAGGACATACTGCTCACTCAACTGCCGATGAGGCGATAAAAGAAACACGACAAATGCTGGATGTCTATGCCGACTTTGTCGAAAATTTTATGGCAGTACCGGTGATCAAAGGAAAAAAATCGGAGGGCGAAAAATTTCCAGGTGCAATTGATACCTACTGCATTGAAGCTCTTATGCAAGATGGCAAAGCTCTGCAAGCGGGCACCTCACATTTTCTTGGTCAAAATTTTGCCAAAGCATTTGATGTGCAGTTCACCAACAAAGAAGGGAAACTTGAATTGGTTTGGGGCACCTCGTGGGGTGTAAGCACACGTCTCATGGGCGCACTCATCATGGCGCACTCAGACGATGATGGTTTGATTTTGCCTCCAAAACTGGCGCCTATCCACGTTGTGATCGTTCCGATTTTTAAAACAGACGAAGAACTCAATAAAATTTCTGCGAAAGTTGACGTAATCTCAGCATCGCTGCGCAAGCTTGGCTACTCCGTTAAGTTTGATAACCGAGACAACTATAAACCCGGTTTCAAATTTGCCGAACACGAAATGCGAGGCGTACCCGTACGCATTGCCATCGGTCCTCGCGATTTAGAAAACGGAACGGTTGAAGTTGCCCGCAGAGACACGAAAGAAAAGCAGGTGATGAAGATGGACGATGTTGTTACTGAAATTCCAAAACTGCTTGATGCCATTCAAGGAAATATTTATCAAAAAGCACTGAAGTTTAGGAATGACAATCTCCGCAAGATTGACTCATACGATGAATTCAAAAAAGCATTGGACGAAACTCCAGGATTTATTCTCGCTCATTGGGATGGGACCAAAGAAACAGAAGCGGCAATCAAAGAAGAAACAAAGGCAACGATCCGTTGCATTCCATTAGATGCTCCTGAAGAAAATGGAAAATGTATTTATTCTGGCAAGCCTTCGAACAGACGAGTATTGTTTGCGCGAGCGTATTGACAAAATGTTAGAGCTGTAAGAAGGACGATGTAGCAAATCGCACTTCTTACAGCTTGATTTGCATTTACTTCATTCCCTTTATCACGTCCACAAACTCTCTTGATTTAAGCGAAGCGCCACCCACAAGTCCGCCATCCACATCGGGGCAAGAAAAGAGTTCTTCGGCATTCTTTGAATTCACACTTCCTCCATAAAGAATAGAAATTTCATTGGCAACCGCTTCTCCATATTTGGAAGCTAATTGCTTGCGAATTACAGCATGCATTTCTTGTGCTTGTTGTGCCGTTGCCGTTTTACCTGTGCCGATGGCCCACACAGGTTCATAGGCAATAACTACTTTTTGCAAAGCTTCAGCACTTAAATGAAACAGTGCTTCTTCTACTTGTTGTTTCACCAATTGCTCATGCGTTCCGGCTTCACGAATTTCTAAAGGTTCACCGCAGCAAAAAATGGGAGTGATGCCTGCCGCCAACGCCTTGTCAACTTTTGCGCCAAGCAATTTTCCGTTTTCACCAAAATATTGTCTGCGTTCGCTGTGTCCTAAAATCACATAAGGAATCTCCATTGATTTCAACATCAATGCTGATACTTCGCCAGTGTAGGCTCCCCAATCGTGCTCACTGCAGTTTTGCGCTCCAATTTTTATAGAAGAATTTCCCAACTGATTTTTCAAAGGAACCAAATAAGGTGACGGCACACACAAAACTACTTTCACATTTCCTTTCACTTCATCGGCTACCATGGCCATCACTTCCGAAGCAAGTATTTTAGCTTCCTCCAATGTCTTGTTCATTTTCCAGTTGCCGGCAACAATTTTTTGACGCATAATTTTTTACTGTTAGTTATTAAAATTTATTTCTTGAGGTTAAACGAAAATAGTTCTAAAGTTTTATCCCGGGTGAGACGAACACTCTGCACGGGGCTTTTATAAGTTACATGCACCAAGTTCGATTGATCGTCATGGATCTCCGTGATAACATCCGAAAATACTTCAATCGTCTTCAACTTCTTTACATTCTCAATTTCGATGTACGACACCAACGAAACATCTTCTTTTTCAAAGCCGAGGTAATTCAGTTTCGCAGGTTTGCCATCAATTTTTATTTTGAGATGAACGCTCAAATAATTTTGAACCAATTGTTTTGTGGTTAATCCATTTTTTGGCTCAAGAATATCGAGTTCAGCCTCTCCGCGTTGAGCGCGAACACCAAGTTCGAGATCATCAATAAAAGCCCTGGAAATAATTTGAAGCGATTTTTCCTTTTCGTTGTAATTGATTTCTGTAACCGAAATATGAATCGGGTGTAACCATGAAAAGAAAAGAAGAATAAAATTTGAAATCATTTTTATAAACGAGGCTCAAAAATACTTTTAACTTAGCTAAAAGAAAATAAGTCACAACATTCTTTCATCGCATTCGTTTTAAAATAAAATTTTCGATATGCGTTACGCTGCCCTAACCTTTGTATGGCTATTGTTACTTGCCTCTTGCAAAGAGGTGACTTTCAAAGAGGCGCAACCCGCTGGCATCACTACACTGAAAGAAGTGCCTGCAAACTTGCGAGGTGTTTTTCAGGCATTCGATCAGACTACGGGAGATTTTTCTGACACGGTGATTATCGAATCGTGGGGCTATCGAATGAAAGACAAAAAAGATAAAGATTGGCTCGGACGTGGAACTCTGAGCGACACGCTGGTCTTAAAGTTTTATCAAAATTATTACTTCCTGAATTTTAAATATGACAACCAATGGGTGTTACGCTTGATCAAACAACATCCGGATGGCTCGTTTGAATTTTTATCGATTGATTTAAGTAAAGACGAAGTAAAAAATAAAGAGCTGTTAAAGAAGCTCAGAAAAAAATTGAAAGTAATTGAGATCAAAAAGAAAGACGATACATTTTATCAAATCAACCCAACGCCTTCACAACTGATGGCGTTGATTAAAGAGG
>DPLR01000638.1 GCA_003541895.1 Cytophagales bacterium
TTATGGAAAAATTGCTGCGGTAACGAACGGCATGAATTGTCAGAATTGCCACTTGAATGCAGGCACAAAACTTTTTGGGAATAATTATTCGGCCGTGGCTTCCAATTATCCAAAATTTAGAGACCGCTCTGGAACGATCGAGTCTATCGAAAGAAGAGTGAATGACTGCATCGAGCGAAGTCTGAACGGAAAACCCCTTGACGATGACAGCAAAGAAATGAAAGCTCTCGTTGCTTACATCACTTGGGTTGGAAAAGATGTTCCTAAAAAAGCAACACCCCAAGGAGCAGGGATTGAAAAACTCCAATTGATTGATCGCGCTGCATCGCCACAAAAAGGGAAATGGGTTTATGAAAAGAATTGCATGCGTTGTCATGGAAATAATGGTGAGGGCGTGATGAATGAGAATGGATTGGAGTGGAAGTATCCTCCGTTGTGGGGCGATCATAGTTTTAATATCGGTGCTGGTTTGTTGAGGCTTTCACGCTTGGCAGGTTATGTAAAAGCAAATATGCCCTACGAAGTAGCAACCTACAACAACCCCGTTTTGACTGATGAAGAAGCGTGGGATGTAGCTGCTTATATTGCATCGATGCCTCGACCTGCAAAAGATATTTCAAAAGACTGGCCAGATATTTCCTCCAAGCCATTTGATCATCCGTTCGGCCCCTATGCCGATGGTTTTACAGAAGCTCAGCACAAGTATGGCCCTTTCGCGGCTATCATTAAAAAAAATAAGAAGAAATGAGAGTGGCGTTTGAGCGCAGATTGATTATTGTGCTTTTCCTTTTTTCCTTTTTAGAAAATGACGCGCAAGAGAAGCCGGATTCAATGACGATACGCTACGATTTCTCAGGCAGATTTTTGTACAATACCATTTGGAGCGAACGCAGCTCTTTGCAGCAATTCACGAAATATCATCCCCTCGGTGTTCAATTGGATTTTGGGATCATAAAAAACTCTCAGCGCACATGGAATTATTGCAACTGCTACACCCGCAACGGTGTTTCAATTGGCTACTTTGATTTCAGGAACTCCTCTGAATTAGGGAATGCATTTACCTTTTCATTCTTTACCGAGCCTACGCTGTTTTCAACAAATAATTTTTCTCTTTCTGCTCGTGGCAGTGTAGGGTTGGCAAGGCTAAATAAATTGTATGATAGCTTATCAAATCGCGATAATATATTTTTTAGTACACAAATGAGTTATTACTTAATGTTGGGTGTCAATGCGAGATTGAAATTGAGTAAGAGCGTTTCTGCCTCTGCAATGACTTACATGAATCATATTTCTAACGGAGGAAGAAGAGAGCCAAACGAAGGGATGAATTTTTTTGGAGCTAGCTTAAGTATTGACTATGCGATCAACCATATCGAGTTGCAAAAGAGACAAAGAGAAAAATTTACGGACAAAACTTTTGGATTAATGATCCACCCATTTGGTGCACAACGCACTGTGCAAGCAACGAATTACTTTGCCGAGGAAAAAAATGTGGTGCTGGGTGCAAATTTGGGTTTGATAAAACGAATTGGAAGAGTAAATGCCTTTGGTATTGGAGGAGAATTTTATTACGATGGAATCAATTCAGCATATCAGGCACGAACGGGGCAGACTATTCAAACTGCTGTTGGTGGCGTAAGCATTCAGCATTATTTGTTTTTAGGAAAGTTATTGTTGGGTCAACAGTTGGCGATGTTTGTTACGCCAAATACAGGTTATGCACAACGCTTTTACGAACGTTTCTTTTTTGAATATGAGGTAAAGAAAGACTGGTATGCAGGTGTTACGCTAAAATCGCATAAGGATCATTCAGATTATCTCGCTTTTTCGATAGGCCACAAACTGAAGTTATAATCAATTCAGTTCAATAAATTTTTCGAGGGAGAAGGCGTAGGTTCTTTCGGAGAAAAGTGTTTTCACTCTTCCCCACACTTGGCCGAACAGTTCTGACTTACGATAATTTTCCAAACTTTCAGGCTTGTCCCAGTGGCTTAGCGTGGTGTAAATCGTTTCATCATCAACATCTTTCAATAATTGCAAATGAGAACAGCCTTGAAAATTTCTAATGGCTTCCTTGTGTGTGTTGAAGATCTGCAAAAATTCTTCTACACCCGCCTCTGTAAAATGCATTCGTACGATGCGTATGATCATGCTGAATTTTAGTTTTCGTCAAAAATGATGTTTATCGTGCTGTCTAGTTCCATGCCTAATAAATCGCAGGCACGGCCTTTGTAAATTCCAATTTCGAGCAACCCGAGTGTATTAAAAATAATAAAGCAATCACCTTGCTCGGTTTGATGATAGTTTGAATTAATCCGCCTGAATTTTTCGCGCGCAAATTGGATCGTATAATTTTTATCCTTGCTTAAAATATCGAAGTCGGTTTTTGTAATGTTGGTGATCAGGTTTCCATAGTTATCAATACGGATCACGTGGCCGGTGATTTGCTTTCGCGTGGCTTTCACCGCACGGCCAATCATTTTCTTGAACGCCTGCATCGGTTTGCCAAGCGTGGTAATAGCAACGCCACTGGCCAACTTTGCTGCGGTAACAGCAAATATTTCTTTCTCGGGAAATGTACTTTGAATGGGATTGATCGAATTCAAATCTACGGCTTGCTGGTGCGTTTTATCACTGAGCAACCCAAACAATCCATTATCAGACCCAATAAAAAAATGATCATCTAATTGAACTGCAATAAATGAAGTATCCGGATAACCAACCGCATCAACGGCCACCAAATGAACCGTTCCTTTGGGGAAATCGTTGTACACACTTTTCAGAACGAAGGCACCATGAGCAATATCGCAAGGCGCAATTTGATGACTGATGTCGATAATTGTAAGCCCAGGGTTAACACTCAATATCTTGGCTTTGATGGCTGCTGCGTAATGATCGGCTTCACCGCTGTCGGTGAGAAGTGTAACGATGGCCATCCGAGCTATTTTTGTGTTAAATTTATGGCGCAAAAATAGTCATTAACATTGTTTTAAAATCAAAAGTCAAAAAGGAATTGATCGAAAAAACTATCACACTCGAAAATGTTTCGCTGCTCGATTTTCTCGGCATCGAAAATAAAAACATCAATGAATTAGCAGCCGCTTTCCCAAAGAGCAAGATTGTATCGCGTGGCAACGAAATCTTTGTGAAAGGAGAAACACCAGAAATTATTCAGATCACTGATATTCTGAATTCACTTATTGATCATTTCCATCAGTTCGGTAAGATCACGGAGGAAAATGTGCGAGGCTATATTTCGCAAGAGCGCCAAGAATTTGTTCCTGATGATTCGCCTGAGGGAATAATTATTTATGGTGCCAAAGGATCGCTTATCAAAGCAAAGACGGTAAACCAGCAGAAACTCGTTCAATCCGTTCGCGAAAATGATTTGGTGTTTGCCCTTGGCCCTGCCGGAACGGGTAAGACTTTTGTGTCGGTGGCTCTTGCAGTGAAAGCACTGAAGAATAAAGTGGTGAAGAAAATCATCATTACAAGGCCGGCTGTTGAAGCAGGGGAGAACCTCGGTTTTTTGCCGGGCGACCTCAAAGAAAAAATTGATCCATATTTGCGCCCCATTTACGATGCGCTGAACGATATGATCTCTTTTGAGAAACTGAAGTTCTACATGGAGCGTGAAGTGATTGAGATTGCGCCACTCGCGTACATGCGCGGCCGAACGTTAAACAACGCATTCATTTTATTGGATGAAGCACAAAACACCACCCCAATGCAAATGAAAATGTTTCTTACGCGCATGGGTCCTGATTCAAAAATGATTGTGACGGGCGATACCTCGCAAATCGATTTGCCTCCTAACCAACGATCGGGCTTGAAAGAAGCGGTGAGAATTTTGAATCAAACGAAGGGCATTGGATTTGTTGAATTGAGTGAGCGCGATGTGGTGCGTCACAAATTGGTGCGCGACATTATTGAGGCGTATGGAAAAGCAGGAACGGAAAGGGCGTGATCTAAATCATTACTTATTTTGTCAGTGAGACTTAATTTTGTGATGTTAAAATGGGGAAGAATCAAATGAGGTTCATTTTGATATTATTAGTGATTTTGGGTTGTAGGTACGATGACACAAGCAGAGTGAAATACAACTCAATAATTACGGGTTATGATGTTCGCGATTGCGCTTGCTGTGGAGGTTTGCTGATTAATTTTGAAGACCAAACGCAACCCTATCAAGGAAATTATTTTTTAATTGATAACACTCCGTCTGATTTGGGAATAGAGGCTAACTCAACTTTTCCAATTTATGCTCTTGTAGAGTATTTAGTTACATCCAATGTTTGCGGGGGCAACCATGTTCATATCACTTCTTTCAAAAAGATAAAATAGGACAGCCCAATTGTTGTTCTCATTTTAAATCTTGAATTTTAAATAGTCAATATTGAATTTCTAAAAATGAAGTGGCAACCCTTCCCTATGCTGCGAATAGCTCTATTTTTTACGGGAGGTGTTTTGCTCGGTATTTACCAACCTGACGTTGTGTCTTTTCAAACTGCCATTCTTTTTCTTGCTGCCTTTTTAATTTCGTTTTTTATCTCTCGGTTTATTTTTAAATCATCCGAATTCTATAATGGCCTCTTCGGTTTATTGGCAATTTTTCTTTTGGGCTACGCCCGGTTAATTCTCTCAACTGATTCTCGAAACGAAAATCATTTATCAAAAATCAAAGATGAGATCACTGTTTATGAAGGGATTGTTCGAAGTGTTCCCGAAGAAAAAGCAAACTCATGGAAGATAGAAGTGTCATTGTTAGATGTAAAGACAGAAACCTGGCAACCGGTAACAGGTAATTTACTACTCTATATTTCGAAGAAGGGCAATCCGAAAACCAATTGGGAATATGGCGATCGAATTTTGGTGCACGGAAGTCCGCAAGAATTAAAACCTCCGGCCAATCCGGGGGAGTTTGATTTTAAACGTTTCCTGAGTTTTAAAAATATTTTGCATCAACAATTTGTTCAGGCCAATGATGTGCAATTAATTCATCCGTCTACTGACAAAGGGTTTATCTATTATTCACATCAGGCGCGCGCTTGGTGTATGGATAAATTAAATGCCTTTGTTCATGGCGAAAATGAGCGTGCCATTGCTATTGCGTTGGTGTTGGGCGTAACGGATGGCATCGACAATGATTTGCAAAATGCCTACGCAGCCAGTGGTGCAATGCACGTGTTAGCCGTGTCAGGAATGCACGTAGGAATTATTTATGCGATCATCCTTTTTCTTTTTAAGCCAATCGATAAAAAAAGAAATGGCAAATGGGTTATCGCAATCGTAAGTTTATTTTGTCTTTGGGTTTTTTCGTTCGTCACTGGAAATTCTCCTTCCGTACTTCGAGCTGTAACTATGTTTTCATTTATTGCCGTTGCTCGGCCTTTTGGTAAACGCACGAATATTTATAATACGCTTGCGGCCTCGGTCTTGGTGCTTTTGATTTACAATCCTTACCTGATTATGTCAGTTGGTTTCCAGCTTTCGTATTTGGCGGTGCTTGGAATTGTTTATCTGCAGCGACCCATCTATCAGCTTTGGGAGATTGGAAATTATGCCGGTGATTGGATTTGGAAGATCACGTGTATTTCTTTCGCAGCACAAGCTTCAACGTTTGCGCTGGGCTTACTTTACTTCCATCAATTTCCCTCGTATTTTTTGGTTTCAAATTTATTTGTCATTCCTTTATCCACGATCGTTCTCTTGGGTGGAATTTTTCTGCTCACGATCAGTTTCATTTCGCCTTTGGCGAACTTGGTTGGAGTGGCTTTGGAATTCTTTATCAAAATTTTAAATGGAATTGTGTTTACAACAGAGTCGCTTCCGCTGAGCCTAATCAATAATATTCATATTACCATTTTTCAATGTTGGCTGCTGATGGCCATTTTGCTGGCGTTGGTTTTGCTTTTTGAATTCAAATCCATTCGGTGGCTGTACATAGCATTCTCATGCACATTTCTCTTTTCACTAATTCAATGGATGCATTTTACCAATGAGGTTGACCAAAAGCAGATGATCGTTTATAGTATTAATAAACACAGTGCAATAGAATTTATAGACCATGGACAATCTTATTTTTTGGCTGACTCATCCTTGATTAAGGATCGCGAACGGATTCGTTTTCACATTCTACCCAATCGATTGATTCACGGAGTATCATCCACCTCTTATACCATTCCTTTTAGTACAAAAGTGAACGACTTCAATTGTTTTCAATGGAATAATTCCAGTCTTGCATACGTGGATAAACCTAATTCACATATACCTGAAAATCTCTATCTGGATTATCTAGTGATTGGAAGTGATGCATTGTCAAAAAATCAGATCAGTAAATTGAAAGTAAGACACGTTATATTTGATGGAAGTAATTCAATGCGGTATGTTGATAAAATGGTTGCGCTTTTGAGTTTGATGAACATTTCAACTCATGCGGTGTTAAAAGATAGAGCATTTGTAAAATAATAACTATGAGTTTGGTTCTTTATGAAGTGCGTGATCGGATAGGGTTTATCACATTAAATCGCTCCGATAAACGCAATGCCCTCAGTTTTGAATTGGTTGCCTCGCTGAAAGACGCCTTTGAAAAAGCTGAAAAGGACGCGGCTGTCAAAGTAGTTATTCTTCGCGCGAATGGAGAATCTTTTTGTGCAGGAGCTGACTTGGCGTATTTGCAAAAGCTACAGCATTTTTCTTTCGAAGAGAATGTTGCCGATTCGAATCATTTGAAAGAATTGTTTCTGAAAATATACCAACTCAAAAAGTTGGTTATTGCGCAAGTGCAAGGTCATGCGTTGGCTGGCGGTTGCGGGCTTGCCTCGGTTTGTGATTTTGTTTTTGCCGTGCCCGAAGCAAGGTTTGGCTACACGGAAGTGAAGATAGGATTTATTCCGGCCATTGTTTTGGTTTTCTTGATCCGTAAAATAGGAGAGCAACGTGCAAAACACTTGTTGCTCAGTGGTGAATTAGTTTTGGCAGATGAAGCAATGAGATTAGGTATGATCAATTTTGTGGTTTCAGAAGAGGAGCTAGAAAAGTCAACGGAGGAATTTGCCAAGAAGTTGATTAAAAATAATTCATCTTATTCAATGGAACTTACCAAACGCATGATTGATGAAGTGCAAGCGATGAATTTGAACGAAGCCCTTACGTACGCAACAAAGATGAACGCACAGATGCGCGCTTCCGATGATTGTAAAAAAGGAATCAGTGCTTTTTTGAATAAGGACACTATTCAATGGTAATAGATTTAACACCTTGGTAGGAGGGAACTGCTTTGACACCATCTGGCATACTTAAAAAATATTTTGGTTACGCTTCTTTTCGCTCACCGCAGGAAGAAATCATAAAAGCTTCACTTGAGGGGAAGGATGTGCTCGCGGTATTGCCAACAGGAGCGGGCAAGTCCATTTGCTTTCAGGTTACATCTTTGATGAAAGAGGGAGTATGCATTGTAGTCACTCCGCTGATTGCGTTGATGCAAGATCAGGTGCAGCAATTGAAGAACAGAAATATTCTTGCATTGTATGTTCACTCGGGGATGAACAGAAAGGAGATTGACATCGCGCTCGATCATTGCGTCTATGGCAAACAAAAATTTCTTTATGTTTCACCTGAGCGTTTACAAACCGAAATCTTTCAAGAGCGATTCAAAAAGATGAATGTTAATCTTGTGGCTATTGATGAGGCGCATTGTATTTCACAGTGGGGTTATGATTTTCGCCCCCCGTATTTACAAATCGCAACACTTCGCGAACTTAATCCGAATGTGCCTTTTATGGCACTCACGGCTTCGGCTACCAAGGCTGTCAGTGCGGATATTATTACCCATCTTCAGTTAAAATCTCCGGCTGTTTTCCATCGAAGTTTTGCGCGAGATAATTTGTCATTAGTAGTGCGGAAAACGGAAAACAAGGAGAAGCAACTTTTAACAATTTTAAAAAAAGTGGTGGGTTCATCCATTGTTTATGTTCGGTCGCGAAAAGCAACGGAAACCATTTCGAAGTTCTTGACCAGAAATAAAATCAGTTCCACTTTTTATCATGCAGGACTTACTACATCCGAACGAGAAGACCGTCAAAAAAAATGGATTGAGGATGAGGCGCGAGTGATGGTGGCTACGAATGCCTTCGGTATGGGAATCAACAAGTCTAACGTGCGCACCGTAATTCATTTGGATTTGCCTGAAAATATTGAAGCCTATTACCAAGAAGCAGGTAGGGCTGGGCGCGATGGAAAACGAAGTTATGCTACCATCGTTTATCACGATGCAGATGTACTGGCATTAAAACACAAAGTAGAAATTACTCAACCTGCATTGAAAGAAATTAAGAATGTGTATCAAGCGCTAGCGAATTATTTCCAAGTGGCCGTGGGTGCGGCAGCAGGCGAAGCTTTCAATTTTGATCTCGATCTCTTTTGCAAGCGATTCAATTTACGACAGGCTGAAGTAATACCTTCGCTTAAAAAACTTGAGGAGTTTGGTTTGGTCTTAATGAATGAAGGATTTCATCGGCCTTCGCGCATTCATTTCCAAATCGATAAAAAGAGGCTCTACGAATTTCAAGTAGCCAATGAGTTGTACGATTTGCTCATTAAAACCATGATGCGTTTGTATGGGGCAGAGCTTTTTTCTGACTTTGTCGTCATCACTGAAAACCATATCGCCAACCTGATGAAAATTTCAGTGAACGAAGTAAAAGAAGAGCTTCATCGACTACAGCATCTTCAGCTTTTAATTTACGAGCCAGCTTCCGATGAGCCACAACTTATTTTTGTATTGCCCCGGCAAGACGTTAACCATCTTCCGATATCAAAAAAAATATTCGAGAGCCGAAGACAAACTCATTTTGATAAAATGGATGCAATTGTTCAGTATGTTGAACAAACGCATCGATGCCGGATGCAACAAATTCAGGAATATTTCGGTGAGATCACCTATGATATTTGCGGTATATGTGATGTCTGTATCAGCAAGAAAAAGTTGAATGCCGATGTTACCATTCACGATTATTTTGAACAGATCAATTATCTTCTTTCAAAGAATCCAATGAACATTGATGACCTTGAAACTGCCGTAGCCCCACGTAACAAAGAGTTATTCATTGAGGCGGTTCGAGAACTGGTCGATCGAGGTACTATCGCTTATGATGATGTTTGGGTTTTGCATAAAAAATGAAAATTGAATTCAGTAATTTTGATACTTAAATGGATCCTAATTTGAACAAGTCGTTTATCTATTGTAACAGCCTAACCGAGTATAGCAGGCGTAAGACAGAAGTGGTTACCATTGGTGATCTGCCCATGGGCGGAGAGTACCCCATACGCATTCAATCGATGACTACTGTTGATACGATGGACACCGAAGGTACGGTGCAGCAAACCATTCGAATGGTGAATGCAGGTTGTGAATATGTTCGCATTACAGCGCCCAGCGTGAAGGAGGCGCAAAACCTTCAAGAAATAAAAAATCAGTTGCGCAAACGGGGGTATCATGTTCCGCTCATTGCTGATATTCATTTTACGCCCAATGCGGCAGAGCTTGCTGCAAGAATTGTAGAGAAAGTGCGCGTAAACCCCGGCAACTATGCCGACAAAAAACGATTTGAAGAAATTGAATATACTGACTCCGCTTATGAAGCAGAGCTTGATCGTATTCGAAAGAAATTCACCCCGCTCGTAAAAATTTGTAAGGAATATGGCACGGCCATGCGCATAGGCACCAATCACGGCTCGTTGTCTGATCGCATCATGAGTCGTTATGGAGATACGCCATTGGGCATGGTTGAAAGTGCGCTTGAGTTTTTACGGATTTGTGAAGACTTGAAGTATTATAACATCGTGTTATCGATGAAGGCCAGCAATCCGCAAGTAATGATCCAAGCCTACCGTTTGCTGGTTCAAAAATTAGAACAAGAAAACCTAAGGCCGTACCCATTGCATTTGGGTGTAACAGAAGCAGGCGATGGGGAAGATGGTAGGATTAAATCATCGGTGGGTATTGGTACTTTACTTGAAGATGGACTTGGTGACACGATACGTGTTTCACTGACAGAGGAACCCGAAGCTGAGATTCCGGTGGCGAAAGAATTAGCTGATCGGTATTCGAAAAGAAAATCATCCAAAGCGATTACTCCGATCAGTACCTATCCAATCAATCCGTTTGAATACACGCGAAGGGTTACTACTGAGGTTTCTACCATTGGAGGAAGTCATCATGTGCCGCGTGTAATTGGAGATCTTTCAGCTAAAGAGAAAATTACACCGGCTTCTATTTTCTCTTTTGGTTATCAGTACTCCGTGCCACTCGATAAATGGAATATATCAGATATGGCGTGCGATTTTATTTACGTGGGCGATCGTGCTATTGAATTTGAGATTCCCGGAACACTGGGAATAATCTATAATTACAATTCATGGGTAAAGAATAAAAACAAGACCCGATCTTATCCTTTGCTTGATGTAAAAGAATACCTTTCAACAGGTGAACGTTCATCCGCTTTAAATTTTATTCGTGCCTCAATCGATACTGCGAGTCAAGAGTTCATTCAAAAAATAACCTCAGATTCGACTGTTGTTTTAATCATCGAAACCGAAAACGATCATGGACTCGCTGAGCAGCGAAGGTTTTTTGTTGACCTGATTCAAAAACATTGCAACGTCCCCGTAATTATTAGTAGAAATTACAAAGATGTTTCTACCGAGCAATTTCAACTTTATGCAGCCACTGATGTTGGAGGACTGTTGGTGGATGGGTTGGGCGATGGCGTATTTTTAAAATCAAATGTGGTTGCCGACAAAATCAAAAACGAAACAGCATTTAATATTTTACAAGCCACGCGCACGAGAATATCAAAAACGGAATATATCTCTTGCCCTTCGTGCGGACGTACGCTTTTCGATTTACAAGAAACCACAGCCAAGATCAGGGCAAGAACAAATCATTTAAAAGGAATAAAGATTGGAATCATGGGCTGCATCGTCAACGGTCCAGGAGAAATGGCTGATGCAGATTATGGCTATGTGGGCTCGGGGCCAGGAAGGATTACACTGTATCGTGGAAAAGAAGTTGTCAAACGAAATGTGCCCACAGCTCAGGCCGTGGATCAACTCATTGATTTGATTAAAGAAGACAATAATTGGGTGGAGGTAGAAACAATGGTTCAAAATTCAATGGTGTCACACATGGACAATCAGGAAGGGCAAAAAAAGATATTATCGTTGAGAG
>DPLR01000118.1 GCA_003541895.1 Cytophagales bacterium
AGAAAATATAAATCCGATTCAATGCATGATTGGATTGGGCCCCGGGAATGGAAACCGAATGCCTGATGACTTGGTTTTGCGAAGTAAAAATGGGAAGGAGTTACCTATCGGTGAAAGTAGCCTAAGTCCTTTATTAGATGCCTCTGGCCAAAGTCTTGGATTGATTTTGGTTTTCAAGGACCTGACCGAAAAGAAAGAGCATGAAAAACTTTTACATGAAATGGATTTGCAGCGCAAAAGGGCGTTGATTGAGGGGCAGGAAAAGGAACGAGAACGCATCGCCAAAGATATTCATGATGGACTTGGGCAAATGCTTAATGCAATAAAAATGAATGTGAGCCTCGTCATTCCCAATCCGTCTGATGCAGCCAATCTTTCGCGGCTCCTAAATGAAGCCATTCAGGAATCCATTCGAATCTCTGAAAATTTACTCCCTGCAAAACTCCGTGACTTTGATCTTGCCACCTGCCTGAAATCATTGTGCGCACAGGTGAGCCATTCTACTCATTCCAATATTTCTTTTCATACACACGGCTTTCAGTCGCCCTTGTGTCAATCAAAAAAGGTAAACCTTTACAGGATTGCGCAAGAGTCCGTGAACAACGCCATTAAACATTCAAAAGCTTCGTCCATCACAGTCCAATTAAGTGAAAATAGTCAAGCTCTACGGCTTAGTATAGAGGATGATGGAACCGGCCTGGCCGACAAAAAAATAATGAGACAAAGTGGAATTGTAAATATGCGCGACCGCGCTGAGATTATGGGCGGAAAATTTACAATTGAAAGTGATCCTCATAGAGGAACCTTGGTAATCGTAGAAGTGCCACCTGATAAAATGAGTATCAATGTCTAAATCAAAAATATTAATTGCCGATGATCACTCCATGATCCGTGATGGATTGAAGTCCTTGTTGACAAAGGATAAAGAATTGACGGTAGTTGGGGAGGCCACTAATGGATCCGAGGCAATTTCAAAATACAAAATATTGAAACCTGATCTTTTGATTCTGGATATTTCGATGCCTGACATCAATGGCATGGATGTATCTCAACAAATCATAGCAGATGATCCGTTGGCTAAAATAATTATTCTATCCATGTACGATGACGAAGATTATATCAGCAAGTGCATGGAATGTGGTGTGAAAGGATATGTGATTAAAAATGAGACCAGCGATGAGTTAACGTATGCCGTAAAGACTGTCCTGAAAGGTCAAACCTATTTTAGCAGCAAGGTGCAAGAAGTCATCTTTAAAAAATATGCCCACAACGTTGCAAGGAAAAAACAGAAAGAGCCCGAAGTGAAGCTCACACACAGAGAGAAAGAGATTGTGAAGCTAATAGCCGAAGGATTGACCAGTCAGCAAATTGCTGATAAACTTTTCATCGGTTCACGTACGGTAGAAACACACCGCGCCAATCTGATGAAAAAAGTGAATGTCAAAAACGCTATTGAATTAGTGAATAGGGTAGACAAACTCGGGTTAATCAATAAGTAGTCAAAGTTATTTTCATCCATCGCGTTTTATTCTCACGCGCTATGCTACTTACCTATTGAGAAATAGAGGGCAAGCACTGCAAGCCATTTCAAAGACTGAAGCAAATTATGCAAGACTCAACAAAATAAATTCTGCGTAGTACTACTTACGTTGTTCAGTAGTTTTACAGAACACAAAATGCATAAAAACAAGTATTGAAATTCGCTGTGGATGTGCCCAATTTTGATTTAAAATTGAGTGGCATTGAAAAAAGATAAGCAAAAAGAGATGATGGTGGCCGAGCATGACCACGATTCATCCGACTTATTTTGGAAAATACTTGAGAGTAATCTTCTCGGCATTGCAGTCACCGATGAGGTTGGGGACATCAATTTTTCTAATGAGTTATTTCTTAGAAAACTGATCGAGACAGACTGTCCTCTTGACACAAAAATTACCCTAAAAGATTTAGCTACTAAAGAAAATGAATCAAATGAGAATCATAAACTGATTTTTAATAATGGGAAAGAGAACATTCGCGTAAATATTTTCAAAACAGGTTTGACTTTCAGCCAGTACCTGTGGATCATCAGCGATTCGGAAAGAAAGCCGATTGTTCATTCGGTCTCAATAAAAAATTTATACCGTTCGTTTTTGGAAACAACTTTTGAATTGATTTTCAAATCTTCAGCGAATGGAAAAATCGTGTATTCCAATCAGCTCTTTCTTAAAAATTTTGGATTTGAATGCGCAAAAAAAATCAGAGGTCAGGATATCCGTGTACTCTTCGAAAATGAAAGTCAATATTTTGCACTTGAGGAAAGACTTAAAACCGAAACGAAAATTGAAGGCGAAGTAGTTCTTTTTCGAAAAGCAGACGGGTCGAGGCTTACCGGAATGGTTAATTGCAAGCTATCCGTTGACCATCGGGGCGCAAATGTTTTTAATTGGATCGTGCTTGATATCAGTCGACAAGTAGAGTCTGAATCAATTTTGAAATCCAAGAATGAACAGTTGGCTAAGGTAAATCATCAAATGGAAAAGTTCCTCTATAGTACATCACACGATTTACGTTCCCCCATTACTTCCATTCTGGGGTTGATCAACTTGGTACGCCTGGATAGCAAGGATCAAGCTGCACTTTCGTATATCCAAAAAATTGAAGTATGCACGTTAAAACTTGATAAGATTATACGCGACATCATGAGTTTTTCACGAGCTACCTACCAACACGAATCGAGTGAAAGAACCGATCTCGAATTATTGATTTGGAGAATAATCAATGGTCAAATGACGGAGTCCCAAGCGCGAAGAATTCATTTTGATGTCCAATGCAATGGGGTCATACCATTTTTTGGAGATGCAAACCGCCTGGAAATAGTCATTGAAAATATTATCCGAAACAGCATTCATTTTTATGATGTAAATAAATCTCGCCCATTTGTGCGAGTGAGTGTGACGGTGGATAACGAGAAAGCCAGCCTGGAATTTATGGACAATGGAATTGGCATTGGAAAGCAACATCTTTCTGAAATATTCAACATGTTCTATAAGGCCTCACACTTATCAAAAGGTGCTGGTCTTGGATTATACATTGTAAAAGAAACACTTCAGAAACTGAAAGGATCGATCTCTGTTGAATCGGAAATTGGGTTTGGTACCGTCTTTCGCGTAGTTGTTCCCAACGATAAAAAAGCAAAACTCATCGGACGAAAGCTACAGCTTCAGCATAACTCATAGCGATCGCGCTTCTTCAGAAATAGTTGCACTAAGTATTTCTACTGACAACGCTAAGTATAAAAAGGTAAAAAAAAATACAGCAAATCTCGGATTTCCCCAAGGTAATCTTGAGACTAATTTTACTAAAGAAATCACGAAGCATTTTTTAAAAACGAATAAGCGAATTGAGAGGTCGAATTGAAGTAAACAATACCCATGGATAAAAATTTAAGAACAAAACAACCTCATGGCATTGTGCAAAGTACAGCGATCAAGCAAATGCCTGCGACAAGTCAATTTCAAAATGAAAAAACTAAAACTAAAAATCGTATGAAAAAGAATTTATATCAGGAAAAAGGATATGCCAATGGAGCGGGCGGCAACTTGCCGCTGGCACCGGGCACCGAAACAACAATGGTTGAAGCGCTTCAAGCGAAGCTTCGTGAGATGGAGCGCAATGCGGAGCTAAATTCGCAAGCACTTTATGAAGCAGTCGATGCCGTAATCCAGATAGATTCTTCAAAGGCCATTTCGTTTTATAACAAGGCTGCGGAAGAAATGTTTGGTTACACCCGCGGGGAAGTGATGGGGCAAAATGTAAAAATGATTGTACCCCTGGAACACCGAGGCGTACATGATCAATATATTGATTCCAACATTCGCACAGGAGTAAACAAAGTGGTTGGCGTAGGTCGCGACTTAGAAGCCACCCGAAAAGATGGAACCAAATTTTGGATCAATCTATCCTTAAGCAAAACTACCGTGGGCAATGATGTGCAGTACACTGCCTTCATACGCGACATAACAGAGCAGAAAAAATCTACAATAGAAATGGAGGCTCTTCAAAGCGAATTAAAAACTCGCATGGATCAAATTAATGTGGCCTGTGTTGTTTCTGAATCCGACTTGAAAGGAAATATCTTGTATGTAAATGATTTGCTCTGTGAAGTATCGCAGTACTCTCGTGAAGAGTGTATTGGCCAACCGCACAGTATGTTTCGTCACCCCGATACGCCTAAGTCAGTGTTTAAAGAAATGTGGGCAACGATAGGCAGAGGAAAAATTTTCAGAGGAGTTATTAAAAACAGAAAAAAGGATGGAAGCCCATATTGGGTGGATGCTCTGATAGCACCTGTACTTGGGCCTAACGGAAAACCAGTAAAATATATTGGCGTACGATACGTGATAACCGAACAAGTGCTGCGTGAAGAAGAGTTGAAGAAAGCAGCCGAGGAGCAAGGTAAAATCATAGACGTGATTAAAGCAATGGCTGCCGGTGATCTGGCTCAACGGGTAGACAGCGAAGATAGCTTAGCTAAGCAGGTTAACTCCGCTTTAGAAAATCTGACTACAGTTCTGCGCAACATCAGTCAGGGATCAGATGTAGTAGCTAAATCCTCCGACTTACTGCAGAAGAAAACCGATGACATGAAACGCAGCACTGCGGAAGTAGCAACCGCGATTTCTCAAATGGCAAAAGGTGCACAAGATCAGGCTTCGCGCACAGATGAATCATCGAAGTTGATCAATCATGTCATGACCTCCTCCAACGAAATGGAGAAGAAGGCAAACCTGATCAACAAGGCAGCGGAAAAAGGTTTAGAAAGTTCGAATCAGGGAATGAGAACTGTAAAAGTGCTGGTGAACAATATGACCGGCATCAAAGAATCTGCAGGACAAACTTCTCAGTCGATCAGTGTTCTCACCAAGCGCACTGAAGAAATCGGTCGCACATTGAATGTGATCACCGACATAGCGAGCCAAACAAATTTGTTGGCACTTAATGCAGCGATTGAAGCAGCACGTGCAGGCGATGCGGGCAGAGGATTTGCAGTAGTTGCTGAAGAGATTCGCAAGCTCGCTGAAGACTCACGCAAGTCAGCAGTTGAGATTGAAAAAATCATCAGCGATGTGCAGAAGGATACGCAAGCAGCCGGCAAGGCAATTGAAACGATGGAGTCGAGTGTGAAAGAAGGAAACAAATCAAGTGTGGAAGCGGAATCGATCTTCCAGGAAATTGCAAAATCAAGTGAAGAGACTTTCAGCGCATCAAAAGAAATTCAGGCCGCAACGGTCACACAAAAAGAATCGATCGGCACGGTGGTTAAAAACTTTGAGCAAATCGTAGTGGTATCTGAAGAGACAGCGGCAGGAACTCAACAAGTTGCAAGCTCTAGCCAGCAGATGAGCGGTGGCATGTTGGAAATCGCTAAAGCCGGAGATGAACTTTCTGCAGTAGCAGCAGAATTGCAAGCGGGCATACAGCAGTTTAAGCTCAAAAAATAAAAAAAGCCTGTCTCACAAAAAATAGAAGCTTATGGCTGAAATAAAAAAAACAAAAGAGCAATCCAGCTCAACACGATCACTTCAGATTGTAGTGTTCAAGTTGGGCAACGAAGAATATGGACTTCAAATTGATCAGATCAAAGAAGTGGTGATCACTCCCAATATTACCCGCGTGCCACAGACTCCTTCCTATGTAAAGGGCGTTGCGAACATTCGCGGAAACGTAATCGCCATTTTTGATTTGGAAGATCGCTTCAACCTGGAGCGCACTATCCAAACACAAGGAAGCAAATACACTTTAGTTGTAGAAAGTGAGGATGTGAAAATGGGACTGTTGGTAAATGCCGTTCCCAATACCGTTTCTGTAAATGCTTCAGATCTTGATGAAACAGTTGGCATTATCAGCGATGCAAATGCTGATTCCAATTACATCAAAGGAATTATTAAAAGTGGCAATCGGCTAATCATCCTCGTTGACATTTTTAAAGTGATTGATCATGAGATGACCAGTGCTATTAAGAAAGCAACCGTAGCAGCATGATCGAATACAAATTAAATATCGGTGACGTGATCACCTCTTCAGCGAAAGTGAGCTATACCTGTTTTGGGTTGGGCTCATGTATTGGTTTATTTATTCAAGACAGACTTACTGGTCAATCGGGAGGTGCTCATATTTTTCTTCCGGATGATGAATATGGACCCACTCATTACTCACGCTTTTGCAATGTGACGAGTGCGCTGAATGAGATCCTCCGTCAAATGAAATTGAATGGAAGTAATCTTACTTCACTTCGCGCAAAAATTACCGGAGGAGCGAATGTGCTGGGTGCATTTTCAACAACGGGTGAGCGTAACGCACAATCCGTTTTGAAGCAACTCATAGAACGAAAAATTTTCATCGCGGCCAGCGACCTCGGAGGATCGTATTGCAGAACGGCAAAATTTGAAAGCAACTCAGGAATACTATCCGTTCGCATTCCACAACTAAATCAATTAAAAACTTACTAAAAAAATAGCCATGGGAAAAAGTGTATTAATCGTTGACGATTCGCTGTACATGCGAACACTCATCAAAGATGCTCTTGAAGTTGGCGGGTATAGTATAGTGGGCCAGGCAGCCAATGGTGAAGAAGCCATTGATCTTGCCTTCGAACTACAACCCGATCTAATCACACTGGATAATATTCTGCCGGACATGATCGGCACGGATATTTTGAAAGTGTATCAGGAAGAAGGTTTGAAATCCAAAGTAGTTATGATCAGTGCCGTTGGTCAGGAGTCAGTGGTGAATGAAGGTTTGCGATTGGGCGCTCGCGCATACATTGTGAAACCGTTTACCAACGAACAATTAGTGGATACAATTAGCAAAGCCTAACAGGGAGTTTTATGCCTTCGTCTAAAATCCGAACGGTGCTCATCGATGATTCCGCTTTCATGCGAAAGGTGATCAGTGATATCATTAACAGCGATGAGTCGATCGAGTTGGTAGGTATTGCCAACAATGGGCAACAAGGCATTAAGATGACAGAAGAGCTAAAACCTGATGTGGTAATCACTGACATGGTGATGCCTGACTATGATGGAATGTATGTTGTGAACTCGTTGATGAATAAAAATCCATTACCAATTATTCTTCTCAGTTCACTTGACAAAACGGACTCTCGAATTTTTGATGCGTTGCAACACGGAGCGTTCGAATTTATTGATAAGCCAAACGAGGTTGATCGCGCAAAGATTCAAGACTATCGTCTTTTAGATTTAATCAAGGAGGCTTCGCGCACCGATATCAGTTTATTAAAAGCGAAGCAGCTCGCCAAAAAAAATATTCACGCTCACAATTTCGAGCAAGCGCTTTATAAAATTATTGTGATTGGTGCATCTACGGGTGGCCCGGGCGCAGTTGAATATGTAATCAATAATCTCCCAAACAATTTGCCGATACCTGTAATTGTAGTGCAGCACATGCCGCATCGGTTTTTGGAGACTTTCACTTCCCGTTTAAATGATCAGAGCCATCTAACAGTAAAGCTCGCGCGCAAAGGAGAGAGCATAAAGGATGGAGTGATTTACATCGCACCGGGTGAAGCGAATCTGCGTGTTGAACATAACCTGGTAACCGGAAGCCCGATGTTCACTTTTACAGAAAAAAAATATTCAGAGTTCAATAATCCTTCCATCGATTGTCTTTTTGAATCGGTAGCTGAAACCTACAAGGGTGCCTGCATTGGAGTGATCCTTACCGGCATGGGAAAAGACGGAATGGTAGGCTTGCAAAAAATCAAAGACAAAGGAGGTTATACCATCTCACAGGATGAAGAATCATCCGTTGTTTTCGGAATGCCAAAAGCAGCATTTGAATCAGGAGCCACTCGGCAAGTAGTGAATCTGAAACAAATACCAGGGTTTATAATCAGTTGTTTATAACGATCTCTTCAAAAACCACCAGTATGAAAAACAAAGAGGAAGAGTACAAAGAAATTTTCTTAGCGGAAGCCATGAGCAACTTCGAAGAGATCAATCGCCTTCTTACCAATCTTGAGAAAGACGCTAAAGAAAAAAATACAATCCATTCACTCTTTCGCATTACGCATACACTGAAGGGAAATGCTGCAGGCATGGGCTTTCAAGGAATTGCGGAGCTGGCGCATGTGTTGGAAGATTTATTTGGAGAAGTGAGAGATGGAAGAATTTCGCTTGACACAAACCTGTTTACTTCCATTTATAAGGCAGTTGATATTTTGGGCGATTTAATCAATGCTGTCAAGGATAAAAGCGAAGTAAAATACAAGGGGATTAAAACCAAACTGGAAGTTTTAATCAAACGCGCAAAGGAAGATAATAATCAACTTAATAAATCATCTGAACAAGATTTTATAAGTGCACCTGGTGATGATCTGAATGAAACAGAGGATGTCAACTCTCCAGGCGAAATGAACAACAAACTTTCCTTCTCAGATCTTGTGCAGGTGCCGGTTCGCAAATTAGATAACTTGTTAAATCTGGTAGGTGAATTGATAATAGAAAAAGATCGCATACTAGCTTCACAAGCGGGTGGTCTTCGTGCCTCCAATGAATACGCAAGATTGAGCCGTATCAGTTCTGACTTACAATATTCTGTGATGGACGTGAGACTTGTGCAGGTCGGATTTCTCTTTAATAAATTTCATAGAGTAGTGAGAGATGCTGCCTCATCTGAACAGAAAAATGTAACACTCAAATTAGAAGGTACTGAAACGGAAATTGATCGCAATGTTTTACAAGTGATAAGTGATTCATTGATTCACTTAATCCGTAATTGTGTAGGTCATGGAATAGAAGCACCGGAAGAAAGAAAGAAAGCGGGTAAACCAGAAGCGGGCGTTATTACCTTGAGTGCACGCAATGAAACCGATGCAGTGCTCATTGAAATCAGTGATGATGGCAAGGGACTGAACTATGATAGGATTAAAAGCAAAGCGATTGCCAAAAAATTAATCACCGAGGAAGACGCATCAAAGTTATCGAAAGACGATTTGAGTTTGTTGATTTTTGAGCCGGGGTTTTCCACCATGGATCAAGTGACGTCCATATCAGGACGAGGTGTGGGGATGGATGTTGTAAAGAAAACACTTGATTCCATTGGTGGAACTATTCAGTTGGTAAGTCATGAAGGACAAGGCACTGTCATTCAACTCACGTTACCTTCTTCGATGGCGGTGAAGTCTTCGCTACTATTTGAATTAGATCGCGAAGTGTATGCCATACCATTAGCTTATACGGAGTCCGTCATCTCTTTATACAAATCTGATATTCATAAAGCGGGTGGAGGATTGGTGGCTACTCATCTGGGTAAAAATATTGCCGTAGTTTTTCTCAATGATGTGTTTGATCAGAATATCGATTTGTTAGGCTATCAACAAAATATTCTGCAAAAATCATTTGACAAAATTCATATGGAGCAAAAGCTGGAAATTGTTGTGTGCACATTTAATAATCGCACTGTTGGTTTTGTGGTGGATAGACTTTTGCAGCAAAAGGAGATTGTGGAAAAACCGTTGATGCGACCTGTTGACCGGATTAAATTTATTAGCGGTGTAACAATTTTAGGAAGTGGAAATGTTTGTCTGGTGCTCAATGTTCCGCACTTGCTACAATTTATTTTCAGTTTAAGTACAGCAGGCAAAAATGCAAAAACTTTCAACTTAAATTAAAAAAGTATGGACATGCGCAATAGGGAAACTTTTCTCATTCACGTGATGAACGCTGGTTTTGAAAAAGCAGCCTTATCCTTTTCAAAACTTATCAACCGACCTGTAAAGATCACCAACACCCAATCCATTCTCATCCGCCACGATGACGACTTCTCGTGTATTTCCGAAGAGCAAGGCGACTTGTATGTGTTGGTGACACACATTATTGGTGATATCGCAGGCAAGAGTTTTCTTTTTTTTAATCGGGAGGAAAGCGAGGAAATATTCAAGGCGCTAAAAAGCTCAATGGTAAGTGAAAGTCTGAACGAAGCATTTTTGATGGAGATAGATAATATCATTTCCGCTTCTGTCATATCCGAAATCTCCAATACCTTCAATCTTGAAATTTATGGAGATGTTCCTCATCTGAACAAAATCCATTCCCGCGATTTACAAGAATTTCTTACGAAAGAAATATCGAAAGAAGATCCTTCAAGCGTGATTTTCAGTAACACCACTTTTCAGTTTGATCAAAAAGATAGAGTTCACCCTCAGTTTGTATGGAAATTGAGCAGTAAGATTTTTGATTTGATACCCGATCAACAATTAACTGCGTAGACATGAAAACGAGTTTACTTCAACGACTTTATCTATTGTTTTCAATCACCCTTGGAGCAGCCGTTATTCTTTACATTAAAAATTTCAACCCATGGCTTTCGGGAGGATTAGCCGCAGTCGCAGCGCTGCTTATTTTCTATGCATTAAAAATATGGATCACATCAATTCATTTGTTAGTAAAAAAATCCAATGAAATACTTCTAAAGAAATCATCGGCAACCAAATGGTCATTTCAAAATTTGGCAGAGTTGCACAGGAATCATGAATTGATTGCTGAAAAATTTCAAATATCTGCTCAGTTAATTGCAAACCTTATTCATCCTGAAAAAACAGTAGCCCAAAAACTAGACGCAGAAGATCCCGTCTATAAATCGCTGGAAAGTGTAAGGTCTGAAATGAAAAGAATAAAAATTGAGGAAGAAAGACGTGCGTGGGTGACTCAAGGCTTGGCAAAATTTAGCGAGGTGCTTCGAAAAAAAGCTGATCTAAAAGAATATGGAAATAGTATCATCAGTAATCTAGTAAAATACTTGAACATCAATCAAGGTGGATTGTATATTGAAAAATTGAACGAAAAAAATGACAGGTATCTTGAACTGATTGCCTGCTATGCATACGGCCGAAAAAAGTATTTAGAGAATAAAATTATGTCTGGCGAAGGATTACTCGGCCAGTGCATGCTGGAGAAAGATTTTCTTTTTATAAAAGATATTCCAAAAGGTTATATAAAAATTACTTCGGGACTTGGTGAGGCTACTCCACGAAATATTGTTGTGGCACCGCTTATTTTCAATGACCAGTTTTGCGGTGCGATTGAGCTGGCATCATTCGAAATTCTCCAACCTCACCACCTAGAGTTTTTGAAAAAGGTGTGTGATGATATTGCTGCGGAAATTGTTTCATTGAACAACTCGGAACATACCAGAGATCTTCTGAACGAATCTAATAAGCTTACACAAGAGTTGCAATCGCGCGAAGAGGAGATGCGGCAAAATATGGAAGAGTTGGCGGCCACTCAGGAAGAAATGTCGCGCAAGCAAATTGAGCTTTCTGGAATCATGAATGCAATTGACTCAACTCTTGCTACCGTGGAGTTAGATAACACTGGTAAAATTATTAAGCACAATTCCATATTCGAAAACTTGGTTGGATATAGTGCATCCCAGTTAAAGGATAAAACATTTCATTTATTAATCGGAGAAAGCAGTGATATTGCCTTGAGCGATATACTAAATGGAGTTATCAAATCTGGAGACTTTAAAACAGTTTCCAAACAAGGTCTTGAAATCTGGTTGAACATCACCTTCACGCCCGTAACCGATCATGCCGGCATTACACTAAAGTTGCTTTGTATGATGCAAAACATCACGCAAAAGAAAATGAAGGAAAAGGAATCCGAACGCAGACAAGCTGAACTCAAAAGTTATTTGAATGGAGTAAACAACACAATTGCATCAGCGGAGTTTGATCTGGATGGAACCTTTCGGGAAGGCAATGAGATTTTTCTAAAGGTGATTGGATATACTAAAGATGATTTGAAAGATCAGTCATTTGACATAATAATGGGTGATGATCCGAGCGTCATTATGATGTGGGAAAACCTGAAGCTTGGGAAATTCTTTTCGGGGGAATTTAAAATGATAGACAAAGAAGGTAAAGAGCTCTGGCTGAGTGGCACTTTCAATCCAGCCACCATCGAGGGTAACGAGCCTGAAAAAATCATTATGCTGGCGCAATTTACAACTCAGGAGAAAGAAAAGCTTAATGATTTGAACACGATGGTGCATGCATTGAAAGCAACCTTGCCAGTGATGGAATTCAATGCCGACTTTTCCTGCAAAACCGCAAATGAAATTGCAATGAAATTCTTTGGCCTTTCACGCCTCAATCTAAAATCGAAAACAATACTAGACTTTATTGCACCCTATTATCACTCTTTGTGGAATAAGCGCAAAGAAGAAATACTGGAAAATGATTTCAGTTCCATTTCCCTTCCATTCATTGTGGGACCTAATCAATTTAATTACGAAGTCACGATTTCCATTGTCAAAAATCTGAATGGAAGCATTTCCAAGGTAATTGTATTGTTGGTGAAAGAAGTGAGTAGTCCTGTTTCTCTTTTAGCTGTAGTTTGATATGTCATTGGTGCAAAATGTTACCGATGAAGAAATGAATTCGCTTACACAAAGTATTCTTACGCGATACGGAATTGACTTTACCTGTTACGAGCCCAAGTCACTTAGGCGAAGGATTATCCGTGTATTGAATAAGTTTGATCTGTCATCCATCCATGAGCTATGGGTGCATTTTTTGCGCGATACAAAATTCGTGCATGTCTTCATGAACGAAATCAGTGTAGGCATGACTTCAATGTTCAGGGATCCTATTCTTTGGAAGAGGTTGAAGGCTCGTATGCTAAAGTATCCTTCTGATAAAACCATTTCCATCTGGCATGCTGGATGTTCTACAGGAGAAGAAGTTTTTTCTTTTGGTATCCTTCTTAAGGAAACAAATTTACAAGAAAGAGCAAAAGCTTTTGCCTCCGACTTCAATCAAAATGCGTTGACAGAAGCCAAGGCGGGCGTGTATCACAAAATCAAGATGATTGAAAATGAAACGAACTATCGTGAATACAATGCATTTCAGAATTTTGGTAAATACTACACCAGTGACGGCAAATATGCAATCATGAACCAGGATCTGATCAAGCATGTAAACTTCAGCTACCATAATTTAATCACAGATGCTTACCCACAAGGTTTCGATGTGATTTTTTGCCGCAATGTGATGATCTA
>DPLR01000242.1 GCA_003541895.1 Cytophagales bacterium
TTCTTCACCGACAATCTTGTTACTCTCTATCACGCACGCTTGTTGGAGAAGAACTCCAACAAGGGCAAGAGTGCCGACATCAATACTATTGTTGGGCGCTGGGCGTTTCTTGTCTTATTTAGGACTCGTGTCCTCCAACTATTTTCCACGTACCATTAATTTTTTTAAAAATAAAAGTAGTTAAATAACCAGGATTGCTAAGTTTCTCTCCATCGCTCTTTTCAACATCGAATGCTGTAATAAAAATATAAATAGCAAAATCGGAATCAGCATAAGATAACTCCCCATTTAACTTTCTATAAAATTGGGTTTTAACTCCGCCATAGAAGTTTTTGTACATTTCTTTAAATTGTTCTAGGGTCAAAATTTTCCCTGGAATACTGTATCTAAAATCTTTGGAGTCTAGAAATACCTCTGATAGTAACTTGCCCGAGTTGTAGCTTTCAACTACTCGATTTACAATAACTTCAATGTCGCGTTTTATCTTGTCGCGTTCGTCCTGTGAAATCTCATTTTTTTGTTTGGTTTCACATGTCATTAGACTTAATGCCAGAAGGATATAAAATAGTTTCTTCATATAATTTGTGAATCTGAGCTGTCGTTGAATTTATTTAACCTCTTTATAAACTCCTTGTGCCCAACGTTTGGCTATATGCATCTAAGTTACCAATAGCTTCTTAATGTCTCTCACAAAGCCCAAGCGTGACTTGCTCTAGCTGGGATCATTTCATATCAGGTTTTCCCGCGTCCTTAAGTTTTGCATTTAGCGCATCTCGTTTCTTCTGGACTAATGCAGGCCTTACAAATAGATAGTCAAACATCATTTCTAATACATCAAGATTCCAATCCGCTTCATTTGGCTCAACATCTACTATTTCTCCAGAACTTGAACTTTTTATTGGATGCGCAGCGAAGTTGCCTATATTCCTAATAGCGTCAATGCTATCAAGTATATCGCTTGGAAATAATTTGTTGGCAATTACTTCTTGTATTTCAAGATTGAGATCCCTTTTTTTAATACTGAGTTGGTCATGAATTATATTCTGCAAACATCTCCGGCTTAAGGCAGCACTAGCCTTTGGGCTGTCATCAAGGACGTGACAGGCTTCAGAATAATCAGCAGCAAATTTTGTTGGAACCTCTGGTGGACATGGCGGTCTATTTGCAATCTTTGGCCTGATGAGCCTTTCGTTAATATCAGTCCTGACTTCCCGATTTATAAAACGTCCTCCGTCATTCACCGATTTTATTGAGAGATTATACTGAGTCAAATGAAAGACTAATCTTTTGCAACTCGGACATGTTCTACTTTTGATTTCATACCTACCCTCAATGTCGCTACCAATTTGTATTTGACTAACATTGTCATGGAATTCTATTAAACAGTGCGGGCATTTCATGTTTGTAATTATTTAATTGTTGCTCTGGTATGAATAAATAATGTTGACTATATTTTTTTTGATACTGATAATAAATACGAATACGGATTTGTTCTCAATTTTTCTCTTTTTTCTTGATTGTATGAAATTAAGGAAGTTATCAAGGATACGCCCGAGCCAGCAACAAGAGCTTGTGGTAAAGTCAATCCAAGTAAAATCGGTAAGGCGGTCGCACTTGTTGAGATAAAGGATATTTTCATAAAATTGTCGGAGGCCCATTTTATTCCACCGCCATTAAGTGCCTTTTTGAGGCTGTTATATGCTGGAAGAAACTCATCGTTATAAATATCTTCAACTTCCCTCCTAATTGTTTCAAATGGTTTGTCTTTCGAAACATTCTTAGTCAGATTAGCAATGTTTGTTCTAAATAGACCGAGTTCGTCACGGTGTTTTCGTTTAAAGTTCAAAACATCTTCAAGCGATGAAGTTTTCTTAATTCTCACCCCTTCTATTATAAAGTTTGTTAGCAATCCTTGAGCAAGATTGATGTACCTATCATTTCGGCTATTATAACCTCTCTCTTTAATTGCAATTTGATTATCTAATCTTACTTTATCTGTGAGATTTGAAGTAAGTGGGTTGTCAGTAAGCAGAGCAATTGATTTGTACTCACAGATTTTATTCGCAAGAAGCGTCATATAGAAAACTGCAAAACTTGAGTCAACCCTAAACCATCCATCCTTTGTTAAACTGTCTCGAAGGTGAAATTGTATTTCATAAGGTAATTTCTCTGGATGAATATCAAAGAGGCGACTAACATCTTTTGGCAATTTATCTCTATGAAGCGTTACTGATTTGCTCCTACCTTGAGTCAATAGTTGAAAACCCTCATTTGTATTTAGATAATTAATTGTGTCCTCAGCGAGTTCTTTAACAATGGCAAAATCGGGGCTAATTGTCATTGGCTTTAAAATTCCTTCGTCAGCTAAAAATTGCGTTGTGTTTTCCTTATAAGGATTTTTAATGGAAAGAGGAACAATTGTGTTTATCTCATCCCAAAACAGAACAGCTGTCTTTAACCAATCTTCATTTAAGATGTCAATTGTCGGATAGTAAAGTGCCTTTGTAAATCCCATATAATTTTTCTGAAGGTTATTTTATTAGTTAATTTCAAGTTAGTACTTTCTAAAATCAAAGTCAGGCCTCATCGACCTGATTTATAAATTCACTTTAGCCTCTATGAATAATAGCATCATTCAGGGCGTCAACAATTTTTTGAATATAATTTTGGTCTTTTGAGGTTAGGCTGTTTGCCTCTCCCGCATTTGTGCTGATTCTAACAGAATATTCATCCTTAATTGTAAAAAGCCAAAGTGCAGCGATTACGGCAACTATTCCACCTAATACTCTCGAACTGTCACTGAAAAGCATTAACACGCCTATTACAATTAGAATAATTTGAAATATTCTATTTTTCTCGATTCTAAAAATAGAGACAGAAGAAATATTTCTCATTGCGTATGTCTTACTACGCGCAATAAATCGTGATTGTGTAACTGTGACATTTGAGTCTTGATAAAAGACTTTTTCTTGTTGTGGTGTTTCCATAATTATAAGTTTGTTTTATTCGCTACTATATATTCTGAATAAAGTCAGGCCTCATCGACCTGATTTTTTTTCTTTAGTGCCCCATGATATAAGCCCATACGGCATAAGCCCCGTTGATAGATGAGCATAGTTGGTACTCGGTATACTGCTCAGTGTTATCGCTGCGGGGTACATCAGAAACATTGCGTATAGATACCCAATGTTTAAAGTTTATGTCCTTGCAGGTTTCGGCTATATAAGTGTCGTTCTCATCGAGCGATGCGCCCATCTTTTTATAAGTGGCAAGGTTTTGTTTCTCTTCATTGATGTGGCCATTGCCAATGTGAGAGTTGGTTACTACAGCAAGCACTTCGCTGCCTGTTGCTTTGTAAATTATTTTTGGTGTGCCGCTTCTGTGTTCTCTACCACCTGCTGTGAGTAGCTCATGGCCAACGCAATCATCCTTCTTTATAAAGTGTTTGTTGGCATAGTCGAACCACGGTGCGCCTTCAGGCGAATTACTGCCAACGAGATCGTGTATGCCGGTAAACCGCAAGGCTTGTTTTGCCGTAGATAATGTTAGGCCATAACGGGCGTTGTTGGTAACTACCACATCGCCCACATCAATGCTATCCCAAATGCCACCACCTGTGCCGGTGCTTACTAAATTTTTATAATGCTTGGTCGCACCTTCACCTAAAAGTTTTCTCACAATTTTATCGCTAAGCGCAGGTTGCTTTTTCGGATGCCAGTCGGCCTTCAATACCACAACGCTTTTGCCATTTATTTTCGTCTGAAAAAACGAGCCATGATAGGGGGCGAGTGCCGGCAAATCGATGCCGGTAAATTTCAATGGCGTAAAGTTGTTGCCCTTCAAGGTATCAAAAGAATATTTGCCCTCGCCAAATACTTCTGCAATAGCTTTGGTTTCGGCCTCCGTCCATGTTATTACTAGGAAGTCGGCAGTTGGTATTGACGACTTTTCGTTTTTATCAGGGTTGCTGGCTACCACGTGCAGCCCAGTTGTTGAAACTTTACACTTGCTACATTTCATAACTGATCTCTTTATTGTTGTGCCTACTCTTCATCGGATTTTCAGCTTACTCCGTATTTGAATAAAAGTCAGGCCTCATCGACCTGACTTTTTTGTTTCAATTAGCTTACAGCAATACTCGCCACATCGCTCCACT
>DPLR01000368.1 GCA_003541895.1 Cytophagales bacterium
TGTATGTTTGTGCTTTCGGAAGGGAGTTACAGTCAGGCCACAGGCGCTGTCATTTCGTGGGATAAAGACAGTTACGATTTTGGAGATATCGTTCAAGGGAAAAAAGTGGATCACATTTTTAAATTTACCAATACAGGTACTGAACCATTGGTGATCACAAATGTTGAAGTTACATGCGGTTGTACTACGCCTAAGGGCTGGCCGAGAGATCCTGTGAATCCTGGTGGTCGAGGTGAAATTGATATTCAGTTTGACAGCTCGCTTAAAATAGGAAGGCAGCACAAAGTTATCGTTGTGATATCAAATGCAAAGGCGGGTAATAGCCAAGTCACTTTTACAGCAAATGTCTTAGAAAGGAAAGAGTAGGTTTTAGTTTTTAACTATAGCCAGTAACATAATGGCCCATCCCGCTAAAAGAAAAAGCCCACCGATTGGTGTAATCATGGCAAACATTTTTTGGTTCGTTAATGCAAAAAGATAAAGGCTCCCACTAAAAAAAAGAATTCCCAAGGTCATTGAAAGTGAAGACCATGCCATGAGGTTGTTGTGGAATTTCTCCATAAGCAATCCTAATACCAGTAGTGTAATTCCATGATAAAACTGATACTTCACTGCTAACTCATAAGTTTCTGTTCGGCCATGTTGAGTTAATAAATTTTTTAGAGCATGTGCTCCA
This sequence comes from Cytophagales bacterium, assembly GCA_003541895.1. GTDB lineage: Bacteria > Bacteroidota > Bacteroidia > Cytophagales > Cyclobacteriaceae > ELB16-189. The sequence goes on from DPLR01000368.1 coordinate 677, forward strand.
AACGCACCTAACCCCACACTCAACATTCCAAAAAGTGCACCCGTAATAAATGTCAGTTTCTGATTCATCGGCTAATTATAACTTTTAAGGTTTTCTCAAATGAGCTTGTCTTTAATTGAACAACATACATTCCCGGTGGAGACGATTCTAAATTCACTTGTGTTTGATTATTGCCTGAGTTTTGAATTTCTGAGGCTTGCGCAAGAATAGGTCTACCAGTAACATCCCAAACTTTAACAACTAAACTTGATTGCTCGGGAAGGTAATAAGCAATATTAAAAATTCCGGTTGATGGATTTGGATAGATTTTAATTTCTTCACTGACTGGTTCAACCTCTGTTGGCGTTTGTTGAATGAATAAGTTATCGATGGACCAGCCCCAACCTACGGTGTTGTCGGCATTCGATGTGAGTCTGAACCGAACCAAAATAGTATCATTTGTTTTGAAATTATTTTTCAAATCAAAAGTTTCAATAACTGTCAAATCGGAATTCCCAGCTTGTTTGGAGTTGAAAGTAGTAAGCCAATTAGCATTAGCTGATGCATTGTATCCGTTGGCGATTGGCGACCAGTTTAAACCATCTTTAGTAGCTTCGGCAATTACATAATCATTAAATGCAGCTTGCCCAAAGACTGATCCGTTGGCACCCGGCTGAACAATGGCGACATCACTATACACAAAATTGCTTAGCGATGACGATACAACGATAGGCACAAGTAAAGTTGCATATTGACTCTGATTGTTTGGATAATTGTGTGCGGTCTGCAAGCTGGTGTTAGAGTAACCAAACGGCTGCAAACTAAATCCACTCAAAAAGAAATCATTTGAGTTGTCGATGTAATTGAAATACTTTGTTTGATACTGAGTCAGTTTAAAATTAGTTGCTGAAGTAACTGGTGAATAAGTCGGGTTTCCATTGAGATAACTTATTGATTGAAGACTCACAGCTCCTGTTGGTGCGTTTTTGATTTTTAAAATGTATGTTCCTGTATCTGGTGGAATGAAAGAAGCATACTGTGTATTTATTTTTATTCTAACCGAATCATAATGGAGTGGCACATTGACAACCACCTTAAGCTCCGCCTGAGGGGAAGTACCATATTTTAGGATGTTTGATACACCATTTTGATCGGTGCTAAGTTCGGCTGTCCATATACCTCGCCCATGCGTGGCAATAACAATTTCTTTGTCTTGCCCTTTCATATCCCATACAGCAACATTGGGGAACTCGGTTAATAAAGCCCATGAATTTCCTCCATCCAAAGTTTCAACAATACCAATTTCTGTCCCTGCCCAAATGATGTTCGGATTATCTGGCCTAACATACAGACAATAGACAGCTACATCGGGGAAACCAATGCTGCCCGATATGCCTGTGCCAAATCCACTAATGTCAGTCCACGTTTGACCTAGATCAGTTGTCTTTAAAATCTTGGCATAATTTGAATAGGAGTACAATGCATAGGCGGTATTTGGTTCGAGTGGATGTGTAGCAATTCTTGTGATGTATCCTAAACTGTAACCGCCAGGGTTTGGCACTGCATTAAAAGTTGTGCCTGCATCGGTTGATACGAATAATGTTGTGTTACCAAACTGACCAGATCCCGCCCAAACAATTTTAGGATTAGCTCTTGAAACTTCAACATCGGTGAATGAACTAAAATTCCAACCCGTAGGCATCGTAGTTACAGTCCAGCTCCCGCCAAAATTTGTTGATCTCCATACTCCATCAGATCCAACGGAGTAAATGTTATCGGGTGATTGTTTTGAGTTGGTTAGTTTAGATATGATAGGGAGGTTTGTTTGATCGATTGATGTATTTTTTGTGGGGTGTGCTGGTGTTGTGGTGGGTTGAGTTGTGTTTGTGTTTGTTTGGAG
>DPLR01000155.1 GCA_003541895.1 Cytophagales bacterium
TAACCGTTATTACAGGTTTGAGTGGTTCGGGAAAGTCGTCGCTAGCTTTCGACACGATTTATGCCGAAGGGCAACGCCGTTATATCGAAACTTTTTCAGCTTATGCCCGGTCGTTTCTTGGTACCATGGAACGCCCTGATGTGGATAAAATCACTGGACTGAGTCCGGTTATCTCCATCGAGCAGAAGGTAACAAGCCGCAATCCGCGTTCTACTGTTGGTACTGTTACCGAAATTTACGATTTTCTCCGTTTATTGTACGCCCGAGCCGCCGAGGCATTTTCGTACAACACAGGTGAAAAAATGGTCAAATACACCGACGAACAGATTATAAACCTTATTAAAAACGATTTTTCGGGGCAACGAATCAACATCCTGTCGCCAGTGGTTAAAGGGCGCAAAGGTCATTACCGCGAACTTTTTGTTCAGATCAGAAAGCAAGGTTACACCAAAGTAAGAGTTGATGGCGAGGTGCAAGAGATCACTGCAAAGATGCAGGTGGATCGATTCAAAATCCACGACATCGAAATTGTAATTGATCGAATCGTGCCACAAACAAAAGACCGTCATCGCATTGGTCAATCAGTCAACACGGCTTTGAAAGAAGGCAAAGGTGTGATCATGGTGATGGAAGAAAACGGGAAGGTGCATCACTTCTCAAAATTTTTGATGGACCCCAAAACAGGTTTATCGTACGATGAACCCGCGCCCAATAATTTTTCTTTTAACTCTCCTTATGGCGCTTGCCCAACGTGCACCGGCTTGGGCGTGATCGAAGAAATCACAGAAGACTCCATCATTCCCGATAAAAAATTAAGCATCAGTAGAGGAGGCATTTTGCCATTGGGCGAATACCGCGACATCTGGATTTTCAAAAAAGTAGAAGCGATTCTTAAACGCTACAAGCTCACGCTCACCACGCCCATCAAAGACATTCCTAAAGATGTTTTGAAAATTCTTCTGTACGGTGACGATGTGCCCGTGGCCGTTCCATCCGTAAAATATCCCGGCACAGAATGGAATACGAAGTTTGAAGGGATCATCAGCTTCCTTCAAAAACTGAAAGAAGAAAGTTCAGAAAATGTAAAGCGATGGGTGGAAGATTTCACCATCACCAAAGTTTGCCCCGAGTGCAATGGTGCCCGATTGAAAAAGGAATCGTTGCATTTTAAAATCGATGATAAAAATATTGCCGAGCTAGCTAACTTAAACATTGATGCACTGCAAAAATGGTTTGTTGGGTTAGAAAACCGGATCAGCGAAAAGCAAAAAATCATTGCCACCGAAATTCTGAAAGAAATCCGAAAGCGAATTGGTTTTTTGTTAGATGTTGGATTAGACTATTTGCATCTCAACCGACCCTTGCGAACGTTGAGCGGTGGAGAAGCGCAACGCATTCGTTTGGCAACGCAGATCGGAACGCAACTGGTTGGTGTGCTATACATTTTGGATGAACCGAGCATTGGTCTTCATGCGCGAGACAATGTGAAATTGATCAAAGCCTTGAAAGATCTCCGCGATCTTGGCAACTCCGTCATTGTGGTTGAACACGACAAAGACATGATGCTTGAGTGCGATTACCTGATTGATGTTGGTCCAGGTGCGGGAAGACATGGCGGCCACTTTGTTGCCGAAGGATCGCCCAAAGAATTTTTAAAAAACAAAAGCACCACGGCCAAATACCTCAGCGGTGAGGTGGCCATTTCGTATTCAAAAGAAAGAAGGAAAGGAACGGGCGAAAAACTTTCTCTGCTTGGCGCCACAGGGAATAATTTGAAAAATGTAGACCTGCAAATTTCACTCGGCACATTGACGTGCATCACCGGAGTTTCGGGCAGCGGAAAATCTACACTCATTCACGAAACACTTTTCCCGATTTTAAATCAGCATTTTTTTAATTCAAGAACGGAGCCTCTTCCCTATAAAAAAATTGACGGACTGAAGTTGATCGATAAAGTGATTGAAGTAGATCAATCGCCAATTGGAAGAACGCCCCGATCAAATCCAGCAACCTACACCGGGGTCTTCACTGACATTCGCGATTTGTTTGCGCAGATGCCAGAAGCAAAAATCCGCGGCTACAAAACCGGAAGATTCTCATTCAATGTAAAAGGCGGTCGCTGCGAAACATGCGAAGGTGCCGGCTTGCGATTGATTGAAATGGAATTTCTTCCCGATGTGTATGTGCCTTGTGAAACGTGTAAGGGCAAACGCTACAACCGGGAAACATTGGAAGTGCGCTTCAAAGGAAAATCGATCAGCGATGTGCTCGACATGACCGTGGAAGAAGCCGTGACTTTTTTTGAAAACCAACCAAAAATTTTGCGCAAGATTGAAACGCTCAATGAAGTTGGCCTCGGCTATATTTCACTCGGCCAACATGCTACTACACTTTCTGGCGGAGAAGCACAACGTGTAAAGCTCGCGACAGAACTCAGCAAACGCGACACTGGCAAAACACTTTATATTTTAGATGAACCTACCACAGGCTTGCATTTTCAAGACATCAGCCATTTGCTTGACGTACTTCAAAAATTAGTGAACAAAGGAAATACGGTGCTGGTGATTGAGCACAATATGGATGTAATCAAATCGGCCGATCACATCATTGACTTAGGGCCAGAAGGTGGCGCTGCTGGTGGAAGAATAATTGCTACCGGCACACCCGAGCAAGTTTCAAAAAACCCTGCTAGTTATACCGGGAAGTTTTTGAAAGCAGAACTTGCGTAATAACAAGAGATTGAATTCGTTTTGATTGATAAGAAATCATTCTATGAAAAAAATTAATGTAAAACTACTAGCATTCATCGCAACTGTAAGTGTAGTTTCAATTTTCTCTTGTACAAAATCAACAATAACACCTTCTGCCACTGTTCCTGATGTCTATAAAAAAATTTATGGCGCAACGGATATTTATGTAGATGGCGATTACATCGTAATCAAATCAACGGGGTTGCCCGACCACAAGAGTCCTTATTACCAAGGCACGCAGTGGAGTAGTATGTATGAAGCTTACAACGGAACAAATTCAAACTGGAGCCAGAACCCCAATAAGATTGCGCAGTTCTCTTATACTTTCAAGATCCCAAAAAATCCTACGGTAGCTTCATCGCACGCGGCAACTCCGCTTGGTGCCATTGGCGTTTCGCTAAATGGCGTTCCATTTTATAATCAGTATGCCGGCCCAAATACTCCACTCACCAATGAGATAAATTCATTCGATCAATACGATGGGCATCCGCAGCAACAAGGCGCTTATCATTACCATGCAGAACCCTACTATCTTACTACAGCAAAAGGTGAAGGCGCGTTACTTGGATTTTTACTGGATGGATTTCCTGTATATGGCCCGCTCGAAAATTCAGCAACCATTACTAATTCTGACTTAGACGCTTACCACGGTCACACAGCAGGCACCACCGATTACCCAAATGGAATTTATCACTACCATACCACCAGTGCTGCACCATACATCAACGGAAACGGATTTTATGGTACGGCCGGCACCGTTTCTCAATAGCATTTTTCTTTCAGTCCTGATTTGTTCCTGCGCAACTGAAAAGAAAGAGTTGCGGTTTTGTGATCTCAATCAGGTACAAGTGAAACATTCCGGTGGATTGATTTATGTAAACGATTCGCTTTTCACCGGAGTGTTGTTTTCGCTTTTCACCAATTCAAAAGACACGGCCGAAATTTATTCAGCGGTAAATGGCCGCGAGCACGGAACCGCCAAACAATTTTATCCGGATGGAAAGCCAAAAGAGATTCGGCACTTCACGAATGGAAAAAAAGTAAATGAATATGTAGGCTGGTGGCCCAACGGAAAGAAAAAATTAAAATTCAATTTCAGCAATGATGAATACGAAGGCACGTGTTATGAATGGGATGAGCAAGGCCAACTTACCCACGAAGCCAATTATCATGAAGGCCACGAAGAAGGAGCTCAGCGCGCGTGGTACAGCAACGGAAAAATCAAATCAAACTACACGATGATTGGCGGAAGGCGATATGGATTACTCGGCACAAAAAATTGCAAAAATGTTTCGGATAGCGTGTTTCGTAAGTTTTAGTCTTACCATCTTTTCTTGTCAGAATGAAAAGCTGTTGCCGTACTACAACTCGCCCGATTTCACGCCCTTGTTCATCTCTGAAAATGAGGCCGAAGAAAAAATTACGCATCGCATTGCTGATTTTTCATTCTCTGATCAAAACAACAAACGCATCACTCAAAAAGAAATCGAAGGAAAAATACATGTAGCCAATTTTTTCTTTACCAGTTGCGGTTTTATTTGTCCGCGCATGACCAATCACATGAAACTGGTGCAGAAGGAATTTGGCAATGATACCAGTGTAGCAATCCTTTCATTCACTGTAACTCCATGGATTGATGATGTGAAAAAATTAAAAGAGTATGCTGATTTGAATCAAATCACTTCACCCAATTGGAACTTGCTCACAGGAAATAAAAGCTCGATTTACACGTTAGCCCGGCAATCGTATTTTGCCGAAGAAGAACTTGGCTTTACCAAAGACAGCACCGAGTTTATGCACACCGAACATTTCATTTTGGTAGACAAGAACAAACGCATCCGCGGAATTTATAATGGCACATTGGAGCTGGATGTACAGCAATTAATAGAAGATATAAAGGCATTGAAAAAATAACCCCAATATGCGGTAGTACTTTGTTCGGTATATTTCAAACTATTATTCGACTACAGTATCTTCTAATCAATAAGGTTCGTAAGGATTAGTTCAACAAATCAATTCTTTATGAAACCCTTTTACAAGTTATTTCTATTTCATGCGCTACTTGTTTTTGCATTTAGCGAGAGTGTTGCTCAAGTTACGTTGCCACGCACGCCAAGTCCGGCAGCGGTGGCATCTCAAACCATCGGTATTTCTACCGTGACGGTAAATTATTCAAGGCCTTCTGTTAAGGGAAGAAAAGTGTGGGGTGAGCTGGTGCCTTTCGGTTGGAATGTACAAGCTTTTGGTGCAGGTAATTCGGCTCCATGGCGTGCCGGTGCCAATGAAAACACGGTGATCACTTTTTCGCACGATGCCAAAGTGGAAGGGCAAAATGTTCCTGCTGGATCATATGGATTTTTCCTAGTGATAAATTCTGATAATAGCGGAGAAGTTATTTTATCCAAAAGCTTTAAGTCATGGGGG
>DPLR01000627.1 GCA_003541895.1 Cytophagales bacterium
CATCTTTTTTACGATGACACGAACTTTTGCCGAAACCGGATCGCTCGCACCGTTTGCCGCTGCTTGGTTGCCCAATACCACTTTTGGCGTGCTTTCATTTCTGATGTATAAATACGTGCCGCGTTGAAACCTACGGCTGCTGATTATCTCAAACTGCATTTCATTGTTTTCCTTTTTGGGTTTACCGCCATTCTTGGCAAGCTAATTTCTCTGCCCAGTGTAGAGATGGTTTTTTATAGAACTTTTCTTGCCGCCATCGGTATGGTAATCTTGATGACAGTAATGAAGAGATCGTTTAGCGTTCCTTCGAAGAAAGACGTTTGGAAACTTTTTATTACAGGTTTGATCGTAGCGCTTCACTGGCTCACTTTTTTTGCGTCAGGTCGGCTAGCCAATCCTTCCGTCAGTCTGGTTGGATTTGCCACTTGTTCACTTTGGGCCGCATTAATTGAACCCATCGCGAAAAGAAAAAAAATTAAGCCAATGGAAGTTGGTCTTGGTGTTGCCGTGTTGATCGGTCTGTACATCATTTTTGCTTTTAATTTCGATTACGCGTTGGGATTAGTATTAGGAATTGCTTCAGGTTTTACGGCAGCAGTCTTCAGCGTGATTAATTCGAAACTTGTAAGAAGCGTTTCATCGTTTGCCATCACACTCTATGAAATGGCTGCTGCCTGCATCGGCATCGTTTTATTTTTCCCCTTCTACAAAACCTACTTTTCAGATGGTGAGCTTCACCTTTTGCCATCGGCAGTGGATTGGGTTTACCTCGCTATTCTCGGATGGGCTTGTTCTGTTTATGCGTACTCACAGATGATTACGCTGACTAAAAAATTTTCTGTGTTTTTTATTCAATTGGCATTGAACTTAGAACCAGTCTATGGAATTGCCTTTGCTATTTTAATCTTCGGCCAACAGGAAGTAATGCATTGGAATTTTTATTTGGGCACCGCCATCATATTAGGCGCTGTAGCTTTGTACCCCATGCTCAAACGAAGATTCGAACATCATTTTAATTCGCCCGACCAATAATCCATTCCTAAAAATTCATTCTTGTAATCAACAGGCTTATTAAAAATAGCAAACACACTTGCGCCTGATCCACTCATGGAAACGTAGGTGGCACCCATTTGATACATCTTTTCTTTAACTTGTTCGATGACCGGAAATTTTTTGAAGATTGATTTTTCAAAATCATTGGAGAGTTTTTCTTTCCATTGATCAATCGGCTGACTCAAAATGGTACTTATTGAAATTGAATGCTGCCCAAGATTTATTCCTGCATAAGCCTCTGCCGTTGAGACATGAACTTGTGGTTTAACTAACACAAGAAAAAAACCTTTCAAACTAATTGCTGCAGGCGACAAAACTTCTCCTCGACCACTTCCAATCATCGGCTGATCTTGAATGAAAAAAGCACAGTCGCTACCAAGGTGAGCTGCTAACTCTTTCAATTTGTGGGTGGAAATATTCAATTCAAAAATCTGATTCAGCAGCCGAAGTGTGTAAGCAGCATTAGATGAGCCACCACCCAACCCCGCACCCATGGGAATTATTTTATGCAAATGGATTTTTACTGCGCTTATTTCAAATTCCTTTTTTAAAAGCTGATACGCTCTAATGCATAAATTGCCTTCCGAATTTCTGGGAATTAACAAACCCGAAAACGAAAATTCAAACTTATCGGATCTAACGATTTCGAGGATGTCGGTCCAGGGAATAGGGTAAAAGCATGTCTCGAGATTATGATAACCATCTTCTCGCTTCGACAAAATGTGAAGCCCCAGATTTATTTTACATGGAGGAAAAACAACCATTCAATTTTCAAAGTTAGAATTCAATTCCAATTTCGAATATTGAATCTGTTAGTCGCATCTATTTCGTAAGCCTTTCGACCAAAGCATCTGTAATTCCAGATGAAGAGAACCCGCCATCGTGCATCAGGTTTTGCATGGTTACCATTCGGGTAAGGTCGGAGAACATTACAACAATGTAATTGGCACAATCTTCCGCAGTAGCATTTCCTAATGGTGACATCAAGTCGGCATAATCAAAAAACACATCAAACCCAGAGATGCCCGCACCTGCGGTTGTTTTTGTAGGTGATTGAGAGATGGTGTTTACTCTCACTTTTTTCTTGCTGCCATAGCGTTGTCCGTAGCTACGAGCAATTGATTCGAGCATTGCTTTTGCCTGAGCCATGTCAGTATAATCTGGATAGGCACGTTGCGCGGCAATGTAGCTTAACCCAACTACGGAAGCATATTCATTTAAGGCATCGAGTTTCTCACAGGTCTGCAAAATTTTATGAAAAGAAAGCGCTGAGATGTCCAGCGTTTTTAAATACCATTCATAATTCATATCGCCATACTCTTTTCCCTTGCGGATGTTTGGGCTCATACCTATGGAGTGCAGTACAAAATCAAGTTTACCGCCCAACATCTCTTGCGACTTCGTAAAAAGATTATTCAAATCTTGCTCTGACGTAGCATCCGCTGGAATCACTTCGGTATTACATGTTTTAGCAAGCTCATTGATTTTTCCCATGCGCATGGCAATAGGTGCGTTGGTAAGAGTAAATTTTCCGCCTTCTTCATGAACCTTCAAGGCTGTTTTCCAAGCAATCGAATTCTCATCGAGGGCTCCAAAAATAACTCCGCGTTTTCCTTTCAATAAGTTGTAAGACATGGGCATTAGATTTTAATAAATAATGGTGCAATAATACAAAATCCGACTCAGTGTTAAACCTTGTTGATGGCATGGTGACTAAGAACCAATCAAATTCAAACACAAGATCATTCTAACAACTTTTTAATAACTATAAACATGACCTGTATAAATGGCTGAAACAGTTGAACATAAGTCTTTTAAAAGATTTTATTTATCCGTAATTTTCATGGATTCAAAGAATCTGCTAATTTTAGACCATCCAAAAAAACCAACCCTATGGAAGAAACCACTTTTGCTGACTTTTTGAGGACAGACTGGAACAATTATATGAGCATTGGCTCCGCTGCTTGCGTTGTAATTGCCATCCTCATTTTGCTATATCACGAATTCCGTGTACTGCAAATCAAGGACTATAAAGAAAAATACGACTATGTAAACCTTCACGAAATACGCTATTTCTGGTATGCTGTACTTGCACTTGTAGTTGCTGCAGGTTTTTACGCCAATACGGTAGCCACACATAAAATCGCTTCGCACGGTGAATTATGGTTTTATGTACGCCTATTTATTTCTGTAAGTTTTGTTGTGATAGGTTATTTCGTGTTTTACAGCATGGTACGAATTTACTATCCGCGTTATGTTGAAAAAAGACTTGTTAAACTTAGAAACAAGCCACGGGTATCTCCCACAGGTAATTTGATGCGTAAACTTTCTGAAGAAGAAGAAGATGCTCACTTAGATGCCTCACAAATTGCCGAAGAAGCGAGCGGGATACACTCGGTAGACTACGATGTTTGGATTGACGATGCTTCTGGGTTTAAGAAAATTGAAAAATACGAAAGCTATCTACATGCTGAACAATGCCCAGAGTGTGAATTCTTCACTTTTAAAATTGTGAAAGAAGAGGTTGATCTTAAGCCAACAGAAACTGAAGCAGGCTTACTGTTGAAACATTATCAATGCGACTATTGCAACCACCGCGAAGCACGAGAAACAAAGCTTTCTCCGCTTGCGAAGAATGTAGCTTAAACAATAAAATATTTTCATTAAGCCCCGACCCAATCGGGGCTTTTTGTTTTCTTTGGCTGCTAAATGAAATCCATCAATAACAACCCAACAAATCCAATAGGCATATTTGATAGTGGCATTGGGGGCCTTACGGTTGCTCATGCCATTCGTGAGTTACTGCCACATGAAAACATCATCTATTTTGGAGATACAGCACATTTACCATACGGGGATAAATCGGAAGCAGCCATTCAGGCTTACTCAATAAAAATTGCCAACCTGCTTTTAGAAAAAGGTTGTAAGGTAATTGTGATCGCTTGTCACTCGGCAAGTTCAGCTGCTTACGAATTGCTCAAAGAATATGTTAACCATCACGCGTTTGTAATTAATGTGATTGACCCAATGATCGATTATGTGTCCGAAAATTTTGCCGGAGCATCCGTGGGGCTAATCGGGACCAAGCGAACCATTCAGTCGGGGGTTTATGTAAGGAAGTTTGCAGAACGGGATAAAAAAATAAAACTGAAAACACTGGCAACTCCCCTGTTAGCTCCAATGATTGAAGAGGGCTTTTTTAATAATCAGATCAGCCACAAAATTATTGAGCAATATCTGTCAGATCCAGAACTTAATCAACTCGATGCCTTGATCTTGGGATGTACCCATTACCCCTTAATCAAACGAGAAATTGAAGAGTTCTATAATGACAAGGTAAAAGTGCTTGATTCATCTTTGGTGGCGGCTCAGTCCCTTCGCCATTTGCTTTCTGAAAGGGGGCTGCTAAATCATCAAGCAAACCCTGAAAGTCATTTTTATGTATCAGATTACACTGAGTCTTTTGAAAATTCAACACGACTATTTTTCGGTGAAAATGTACGTTTAGAGAAGCATAACCTATGGAATTAGCCATTAACCAAAAACCATTTACATGTATGAAATTCTAAAAATAGGAGGGAATACACGTAGGATTAGCCTTAATTTTACAGTGATAAAATGGCTCTTTCTGCCCATTTTTAGTTAAGAAAAAGTATTTATTTATCTTTAGAAAATTTGAACAT
>DPLR01000523.1:0-2168 GCA_003541895.1 Cytophagales bacterium
ACGTACTCCAAAATCCTTGTTACCGTTATCGGTTTCACCTTGTAGGTATTTATATTCACTTGAAGATTTGCGAGCGGTGAAGAAATATAAAAATACGACCAGAAAAATTCCTTCGGTATCTTAGACTCTCTAAATTCTTTTGTAGCCCTGCCGTTGTCAAGAAACAAATTGTGGTCATACAATACACCCGATTCTTCTGAAACGCGTTTGGTACCCACCATTCCAAAAAAATAAAACAAAACGAGTACAACGGGTGTGCCTATGTAAATAATCCTTAGAGGAATTTGCTTCAAAAGAATTAAATAAAGAAAAAAGCTACTTGCCAAATTAAAGAAAAGCATCGAGCGGCTGTAGATTAGAAACGAAGCGCTCATGTTAATTATGTATAGCAAAAAATAGTGTCGCTGCTTTGTATTCAAAAAAAAGTATAAGAGATAAATACAATAAAAGGAAGCGAACGTAACGGTAAAAACGTGCAGGGAAGGAACTCCAAATTGCTTATAATCATAAGGCTGGTGTGTCAAAATCTTGATGAGGGGAATTCCTCCTTCATGGAAAAAATCGAGAGTCCAAAGGAAATAAACAACAACAGTTATTAGCCACGGGTTAATTTTTGCTCTTTCACTTTTCTTGAAGGATGCGCTGGCTACACTTTTCTTCCATTGATATGACGAAAAAAAATGTGAGGCGATGGTGACTCCTAAAAAAATCAAAAGAGATATACTTAATGGTGGGTACACATCCGACCATCCTAGCTGATAAACTAAAATTGAAACTAAAAAACCCAGGATATAACAGATGTGCGGGTTGATTATCATTTCTTAAAAAAAAGAATTACGAATTTTAGATTACGGTAGCTCCAAGATAATTTAATTGCTCGAAAAAAAAATCTGATCAATAAAATACGAGAAGGAAAATATTCTTTATAGAAATATCTACCCGAATGTAAATAGCTTTTGAAACGCTTCAGGCGTTCACTAAAATTTGCAGAAGCTGAAGTAGCCAATTGGTGTTCACAAACCACATTTGATAGTAAAAATATGTTATTCCACCTACGAAGCTTCATCACAAAAGCCATATCGCTAAAGTCAAGAGGCAAATTTTCATCATAACACCCGGCTTGTTCAAATCGATCAATAGAAATGAGAAGTCCTGAGTTATGAAAAAAGAAATCGTGTATAGACATTTCTGAACTACCACTTAGATTGGTCACTCGTTCTCCGCCCCCAAGCCAGAATTTAAATGGAGACACAAAGCCTATATGATCTAGTAATAGCGGAACCACAATTTGCGATCTGAAATTTTCAATACAGTTTTGATATTCACTAAAAATATTTCCAGGAAATCGAGTGTCTTGATCGGCTAGCAGCAACCACTTTTTGCCAAGCTGTTTCGCTTTCTGAAAACCCCTATTATAAGCTTTGCTCACTCCTGGGTTTGAGGCATCATGAACATATTGTATTTCAGCGCTGGCATTAGGCAAAATAGTTTGTGCATTCAACGAATTATCATAAATAAAAATATTTCCTCTGCGCTGCGATGACCGCAAGGCAGCCGTAAGAGTGAGGTACGCTAGCGAGCTATTAATTTCCGTTTGATAGATAACCAATACAATTAAAATATCATCAAGGAAATCCGCTTGATCATCAATCATCCTCCAAGATAATTTTTCTGATTTAATTTCTTACTTGGTTTTTGCCGAATTGAGTTATAATTTGATCCCCACTTTTATTCTTATGAGCATACCAAAAAGCCAAGCCGAGTATCAATCTATTTACAATACCAGTATTACTAACCCCGAAAAATTTTGGGGCGAAGTAGCCGAAGGGTTCACCTGGCGAAAAAAATGGGGCAATGTTCTCGAATGGGATTTTAATAAGCCCGAAGTAAAATGGTTTATCGGTGGCAAGCTCAACATCACTGAAAATTGTATCGATCGGCATTTGCCAACGCGTGCCAACCAAACGGCCATCCTTTGGGAGCCGAATGATCCGAAAGAGCATTTTCGAAAAATCACCTACCAGGAACTTCACGATGAGGTCTGCAAAGTGGGCAACATGCTGAAGGCACACGGCATCAAAAAAGGAGATCGAGTTTGCATCTATATGCCCATGGTGCCCGAGACTGCTTTTGCCATTCTTGGGTGCGCGCGCATTGGCGCGGTGCAC
>DPLR01000523.1:2396-8570 GCA_003541895.1 Cytophagales bacterium
CGCGCGCATTGGCGCGGTGCACTCGGTGGTGTTCGCGGGTTTTTCTTCAGGCTCATTAGTGGATCGCATTAACGATTCAAAATGCAAAATGGTGCTCACGGCCGATGGCGCTTACCGGGCCGATAAAAAAATTGATTTGAAAGCAATTGTTGATAGCGCTCTCGATAAATGTCCTTCGGTTGAAAAAGTTATTGTACTTGAACGCACAGCATCCCATCCTTCCATGAAACAGGACCGCGATTTTTGGTGGCATAATGAAATGAAAAAAGTGGAGCCCGTTTGCCCTGCTGAAGAAATGGATGCCGAAGATTTGCTTTTTATCCTCTACACTTCAGGCAGTACGGGCAAGCCAAAAGGCATGGTGCACACGTGCGGAGGCTACATGGTGTACACGAACTATACTTTCAAAACGGCATTTCAATATAAAGACAATCAAATCTATTGGTGCACGGCCGATGTGGGTTGGATTACAGGCCACTCGTACATTGTGTATGGACCACTAAGCGCTGGCGCAATCACTTTGATGTTTGAAGGAGTTCCCTCGTTTCCTGACATGGGCCGCTTCTGGCACGTGGTAGAAAAACATAAAGTGAATATTTTTTATACAGCACCAACCGCTATCCGGTCGTTGCAAGCTGCACCGATCGACTTTGTAGAAAAATACGATCTCACCTCGCTTGAAATCATTGGAAGCGTTGGTGAGCCCATCAACGAAGAAGCCTGGCATTGGTACGATAAATACATTGGCAAAAGTAAGTGCCCGGTAATCGACACGTGGTGGCAAACTGAAACCGGTGGATTCATGATCTCTCCCATAGCGAACGTTACAAAATTAAAACCGGCCTTTGCTTCGTTTCCTTTACCCGGAGTGCAGCCTGCAGTAATGGACGAAAAAGGAAATGAGCTTACCGGAAATGGAATTGAAGGAAGACTCGCCATCAAGTTTCCTTGGCCAGCTATGGCCCGCACAATTTATGGAGATCATTCTCGCTTCAGAGATACTTACTTCTCAACCTTCCCGGGAAAATATTTTACGGGCGATGGCTGCAAGCGCGATGAAGAAGGTTATTATAGAATTACCGGCCGTGTGGATGACATCATCATCGTTTCGGGCCACAACATGGGCACTGCTGAAATTGAAAGCGCCATCGATGAACATTCGGGTGTTGCCGAATCAGCTGTGGTTGGTTTCCCGCACGACATCAAAGGCCAAGGCATTTATGCTTTTGTGATTTGCTATCAGAAACCGTGGGACGAAGACAAACTGCGCAATGAAATTCGTGATACAGTTTCAAAAATTATTGGGCCCATTGCCAAGCCCGATAAAATTCAGTTTGTAAGCGGACTCCCAAAAACCCGATCGGGAAAAATCATGCGCAGGATTTTGCGCAAAGTAGCCGAAGGCGATACCTCAAACTTAGGCGACATCACCACGTTGCTCGATCCAAGTGTAGTTGAAGAAATTAAAAACGGAGCGTTATAATTCATGATCTCAAGAGCCACAATTGCTGATGTGCCCGAATTGAATCGGCTCGTCAACTCTGCTTACCGAGGCGATTCATCTCGCCAAGGTTGGACAACAGAAGCGGACTTACTCGATGGTACAAGAACAGATGAAGAAGCCATCAGAGAATTCTTTAACGAACCTAAATCAATAATTTTAAAGTTTGTTGAAGATGAGAAAATAGTCGGATGTGTTCGGCTAGTACAACATGATAATTCAATTTATCTCGGCATGTTTGCTGTCGATCCAACTTTGCAAAACAAGGGCATCGGAAAAAAAATCTTAATCGCAGCCGAAGAAGAAGCCAAAAAACAAAATTGCAATGCGATTGACATGACTGTGATTTCGGTCAGAAAAGAATTAATAGATTGGTACAAGCGGAATGGATATGTGGAAGTGGGAGAAAAAAAACCTATGGTATTCGATAATCCAAGCGGTGGCATTCCAAAACAAGAATTATATTTTATTACTTTGGTGAAAAATTTGAATTCAAAATAAAAGCTGATGGAAATCTCTGGAACAGTTGTAGCAATTCAGCCTTTGCAAACAGGACAAGGCAAAAACGGAACTTGGAAGAAACAAGAATTTATTATTGAAACTCCCGGTCAGTATCCCAAAAAAGCTTGCTTATCGTTGTGGGGCGATAAGGTAGATGAGGGCAAATTATCTATTGGAGAAAAAATCACTGCCGCTATCAATATTGAGAGCCGCGAATACAACGGTCGTTGGTACACCGAAGTGCGCGCATGGAAAATCCAAAAAGACTCCAATAGCGGGGGCAATCGCAATGCACCGCCTCCAGCAGAAGATAATTTTATTCCCGAGTCAAATTCAACTGACGATTTACCATTTTGATTCGGAAATGAATTGATCCGGTGATTCGTTAATAGTCATAACCGAATTAAATCATCAACGCGTCACCGAGTTATTCTAACGGAATATTGACTGGCTGCTCGCCAATCACTTCCACTTTGGGAGGAAGTAATTTATACATCACGGGCGTTACCAATCGCGAAAGCAAAGTAGAGCTGATCAATCCGCCAATGATAACGAGTGCCAGCGGAGAGTAAAGCGGGTTGCCTTCAATTGCCAAAGGAATCAATCCACCAATGGCGGTAAGTGAAGTAAGTACAATCGGCACAAAGCGGATTTCACCCGCGTGTTCAATCGCTTCGTCTAAGGCAACACCGCGCTCGCGAAGTTGATGCGTAAAGTCTACGAGCAAAATTGAATTCTTCACTTCAATTCCCACCAATGCAATCAATCCAACAACAGCAACAAAAGACAACGGATTGCCTGTGAGAAAAAGCATTGACACTGCACCAATTACCCCTAGCGGAATAACTGACAACACAATCAAGGTGCTTTTGAAATTTCCGAACTCGAGCACCAACACAGCAATAAATCCAAATGCTGTGATCAAAATGATTGTGCCCAAGCCTCCAAACGATTCTTGTTTATTCTCTACTTCACCTGCAGCCACATAACGATAGCCTTTTGGGAAAGGAAACTTGTCGAGTTTCTTCAATACATCATTGGTAACATCTTCGTAGAGATATCCGCTCTTCACGAAAGCCGTCACCGAAGAAAATCGATCTTTATCATAATGGCGAACAAGATTAGGGGAAGTTTCCATTTCAATGGTTGCCACTTGTTTTAACGGAATGGCTTGGCCGCTGAAGGAATTAACAAACAGTTTATCGAACACATCAAACGTTGAATATTTTCCTTTGGGTAAAGTCACTGTAATGTTGATTTCATCTTCGCCTTCGCCAGGAGTAAACTCACCCACATTGATTCCAGCTACACCTAAGCGAACTACTTTATCAATATCGCTTATGGCTATTCCAAGTTGCCCGGCTTTTTCTTTGTTGATCTTTACACGCAAATCGGTTTGCTGATTTGCCAGCGGATTGTTCACATAAATTGTTCCTTCGGTCTTTTTCAAAATCTGCTCAACTTCCATCGAAATTTTTCGGAGGGTATCAAGATTTTCTCCAAACAATCGCAAGGCAATTGGCGCTTCCAACGGTGGGCCTTGTTCAAAATCTTTTACTTCAATTTTTGCATTTGGATAGTAGAAGAATTTTTCACGGAGCTTGTCGATCAGTTCTGTTTTCTTCTCAGGTGTAAGTCCATTCAGTTGCACATACAGTTGAGCAAAGTTGGGCGACTCACTTCTAGCCAACACATTGTAATAAATTCGCGGATTGCCCTTGCCAACGTTGGTGGTGAAATACGTGATGTCCTTTTCCTTCTTCAATTCGCCTTCAACATAGCGAGCCACACGGTCTGTCTCGTACAAGCTGGTGCTATTGGGCATCTCGATGTTGATCAAGAATTGTGGCTTCTCCGATTTAGGGAACAAACTAAATCCAACTACCGGAAACAATGCGAGGCTTCCCGCAAAAATTACCAAGGCCAACCCTAAGGTAGAATACGGATGGCGCAACGCCCAGTGCAGAGCTTTGGTGTACGTGCCACTAATTCCTTTCTTCAACGCACGTAAGAAAATGTTTCCTTCTTTTGATGTGTGTGTTTTTAACAGACGGCTCGACAAAAACGGAACGATCGTTAAAGAGACAAACAAGGAAGCAAGTACCGTGGTGATTACAGCCATCGGAAGACTGCGAATAAAATCACCGGCTTGTTCGGGCAAAAATACAAGCGGAAGAAAGGCAAGGATCAGCGTTGCCGTACAACCCAAAACTGCCAGACCAATTTGCTTGGTTGCTTCAATCGAGGCATCCTTCTTCGATTTACCTGCGCGCAGGTACCGCTCAATATTTTCGATGACGACAATCGAGTCATCCACCAAAATGCCAAGCGCCACAATCAATCCAACAATGCTTAACTGATTAATTGAATAGCCAAGGTAATCGAGCAGAAACAATCCGGTGAAGATGGAAAGTGGAATAGAAATCATCACCACCAAAGCCGCCCGGTTTCCCAACGGCAACAACGTAATAGACACCAGCAAAATGGCTATGATAAAATCTTTTGCAAACCGCGAAAGTCTTTTCTCAACACTCTTTGCCTGTTCAAAGTTGGTGATCATTTTTACGTTGGCCGGAAGTTCCTTTTTGAATTGCTCCAACACAGGAGAGATCTGATCATCCACTGCAAAAATATTTTGTCCTTCTTTCTGTGCTGCCGTTACAAGCACACTTCGGTAGCCATTGACTCTTGTTATGTAGGTCTCGTCTTGATAACCGCTTTCTATTTCGGCAACGTCTTTCAGGTATACAATTTTTCCGTTGGCCGAATACACAATCGTGTTCTTGATTTCATCGAGACTTTTGTATTCTCCACTGGTCTTGACATTAAATCTGCGAGTGCTCATTTGAATATTTCCTCCGGGGATATTCACATTTTCACTTTGCAAGGAACCAATCACCGCATTCAGAGGAATATGTTGATGCGCCACCTTTTCTATATTGAGCGATACACGAACGTTCTGCTCAGGGTAGCCGTGCGTTTCAATTTTCTTGAGGCTTTTGATTTTCTCCAATCGTCCTTCCAGAATCTCCGCTTGCTTTTCTAATTCCCGATAAGGGGCTGTTTCAGAAACCAAACCGAGTTGCAAAATATTTACATCGGTGGAAGAAAATTTTAAAATGCGGATGTCATAAATATCTTGAGGTAGTTCGGTGCGCAGCGCATTCACTTCACGAACAATCTCCTGATATTTTTCATCGACATCCATTTCGTGTTTGTAATCAACGCGCACAGTTGCAAGTCCATCGTATACATCAGAAATGGTTCGCTTAATGTTTTCAAGCTCGTTGAATCTTTTTTCCATCGGATCGACCACGAGCTTCTCCATGTCAAGCGGACTCGTACCAGGATAAACAACGATCACTACATAAGATGGTGCGGTGGTTTCAGGGTCTTCACCCCGTGGCATGTTGAACAATGAATTCAGTCCCAACGCCAGCAACAACGCAAAAATAATGAGTGTGAACTGCCAATTCTTTACCGAGAATTCTGCGATCTTCATGATTGAAAAAATTATTGTTGGCTGATTTTAATAGAACTGTTTTCGGTAAGGAACCCCGAACCGCCAATGATAACCTGCTTCACAGAGTCGATGCCGGAAGAAATTAAGGCCGACTTATTTTCCAGATGAGCAATGATGACGGGCAATTTCCGAACGGATTTTTGATCGCTGTTGGCAACAAAAACAAACGCATTTTTTCCTTGACCTTCAACGATTGCTTCAATGGGCACACTTTGAAACTTCTTTTTCACTGAAGGGACGATCTCCACTTTTGCAAATAAACCCGATGCCAATTTCTTATTCCCCGGACGCACGCGCACTTCTGCTTGATATAGCCCACTCGGCAAATCAGCACCTTCATTGATTACGTACAATTCTCCATCCAACGGTTCATCAGGATAAGCGTCTGTTGTAATTTTGGCGCGATCACCTTTTTTCACTCGTACCCAATCCACATCAGGCAATCCAATTTTTACAATCCATTCATTTTGAGCTGAGGCATTGATCATTAAAACTGGAGAGCCAGCACCAACAAGTTCGCCTTCATTCACAAATTTTTTAATCACACGCCCTGAAGCATTGGCACGAATCGTTGAGAACTGTTGATTAAAAGTTGCTATTCTGTAATTTTCTTCGGCCACGTTAAAGGCCGTTTGCAGATTTTGAATTT
>DPLR01000650.1:0-2753 GCA_003541895.1 Cytophagales bacterium
TTTTTAAGGTTTGTTTCTGGTTTGGGTTGTAGATCTGGGTTTGTTTGGTTGTTGTTGTAGAAGTAAACAACCTTTTTCCATGTTGGTAGTTGTTGAATTGGCGGCTTTGGGATGATAGATCCAACAAGTCAGGCTCTTTGTGTCTAACGGGTTTAAGCATCTAATATAACTACATAAAATCTCAGAGTCGTACCCTACGAATCACTGACTTTTCTCAGATGGTTCTCTTCAAGCATGAACTTGACTACGAATTAATCTTAGGCAATGGATGATTAGGCGGCTAAATGCTAATATAATCAGAGAGGGTAAGTTTATTTTCGAGTGCAGCAAAAAACGCAAGACAGAGAACATGGTTACTCTTGAATTAAGGTATTATAATGAGTGAAAAATTGGAAGACATTCTCGCAATCAAAGAAAACGAACTCCTTTCTCTTTGCGCTATTATGCAAGAAATAAGAGTCAAATTCATCATTAGCACAAGTGATTTTGCAGCAAAATGGTACGAAGAAACAGCTAAACAATACATAAAAAAATACTCAGAAATCTCCTTAAATCTATCAACTGACAGCTTTGGCGATTTAAAGAAAAAAGTGAAAATGCTCGTTGCTGAATCAAAAGAAATTTCAGAAAAGGTATTGGGGCAATCAGGTATTTGGTGGCATGAAAAACCTGAATTACATTCAGCGGTTTCTCAATATGATCAGCTGGGTAACCAACAAGTAGGAAACAAATATCCTGAAGTAGTTGACAGACCCGTTAGAATTGTGCTTGGCGAACTTGGAGGTATTTTAGAAGAATTTGGGTTCAGGGTTAGAACGAGTGTCACCTTTGGACCACACAACGAGGAATACTGGTTTGAAAAAACAGAAGAAAAAACAACTTCACCATATTTCCCTCACATGCTCGAGTGGTCAAAACAAATGCAAGAAACCCTAAACGAATATAATCAGCTATACAAGCAAGCGATGTTATTGCTGCAATCGATTCAAATGATAAAAGATGAGATAAAGAAGAGAAAAATTATTGATCTTTGGGATTCGACATCTTAAAAGATGTAAAACCTGTGCATCAGAAAACGCCGAGCAGCTTTGCTGACAAAGCAGCTATGCCGATGACGGCTATCAAGAATATTAGTCCTTTGGATTTGATTGGTGATTTGGTTTCAGTTTCAGTTTCTTGAAACTCGTACTCTTTTATCTCTTTTGTTGAAGAGTTAATTTGAACTTTTGCTGTCTTTTTTTCTAGAATCATTTCAACAATATATATTTCCCCTTCAAGGGATACTTTCAAAGGTAACCATTTGCCTTTATATCCAAGTCTCTCAAGAAAATCTAGTGTCATAGACGTTGCGATCTCAGCATCGAACCGTGAAAGCTCTAAAGTTACACTTGCATCTTCAATAGTACTAGTGCTCGACATTGTTCTTCTCTGAACAATTGAGTTTTCTTGATATTAGATGTTATGAAGCGATAAACAGAATTTGAAATAAACAGATGAATTATGGAAGCGAGGGATCTGGAACCTGAACTCCAGTACCATTAATCGCACCTTGGGTTTCATTTAACAGGTTATTCATATAATTCTGGAGCTTCGTAAGCTCTGGCAAATTTTGTGTGTCTACGGTAACTTGAGTGATGTTTACTGCATAATTTACGACTACAGATGCAAGGACTACGCTTGCTGTTACTAGCAATAACGCTGCAACGGTTGTTTCCATGTTTAATATGCTCCTTTCTCAAAAATTCAAGTCGTAAAAATTATTTAACCCTTATTTCTGCTCTTTGGATATACTAAAAAACAGAATATTTCTTATTTAGGATAAAAGTGTGCTGTATGAGATCAACTAACAAAGAATAAGTTGCTTTTAGAGATCAACAGGTTTTAATAAAATTATCTGCCCAAGTTTATTTTACAGCTTGTTCAGGGATCCTTGCGGCAGGAGGGCTGGATATTTCGGGCTTTTCAGTTGAATTTGCGTTAGGAGTATTGCTGGATAATATTTGTATTTTCTCGGCCATGGGGTGAAGAAGATCTGGAGGAGGATATGGTGTGTTCAAGTTAGACGATAAAATGTAAATTGATGTAAAAACATGTTGATAAATAGTGAAAAGGATCTGAGGGATACGTGTTTTAGGATTAACCTCTAATTTCTTCTTTAAGTCATCCGGTTTTCCTGCTAAAGTTACCAGCCCAGAAGTATTATATTTGATCACATTTGGCTTAGTTGAAATTGCCAAATTAAAGCTAAGTGTAACCTGACCGTTTTCTCTTTTTTGTTCTTCCAGCTTTGCGTTAACATCAAAAAAGAGCTCTTCCTTCGAGGTATACTCTCCGGTGCGTTCAGCGTGTAAACTATTAATGTTAATTGAAACCAGTACTCCTGAAACAGAATATTGTGGGTTTACCGCTGATTCCTCTCTTACACATCTTGTGATTTTGATATATAACTTTTATATGGAATATAATCGGTCTGTATTAACAATTTACTTGCGGTAGAAAGCTGGAACGGAGAACTCTGTTGCAAATTTGAAACTCTCATTTCCTTTTGTATTATTTCTAGATTTCAGAACTATTTTCTTTGGAGCATCATCTTCAATGTATATAAGATAAGTTACAGTTGTGCCAAGACCTAATCGAGATAGCTGCTGGATAGCGATTTTAAACTCCTCGAATTCTTGAATTTTGGTCTTGATTTTCTCGATTGCATCAAAGATTATTTGAGTCTGAGCTTCGTTAGCGAAGGATATTTGGAG
>DPLR01000650.1:3052-3989 GCA_003541895.1 Cytophagales bacterium
TTTTTCTCGTTAGATGATTTTGCTGGAGGCTGTTTAGTTTGGCTTTTAAGAGTTTTTTGAATCGCTAACGTCTTTTTGTACCATTCTTCGTCCTTATTTTCTTTTTCAAAGTCTCTTAGAAGGGTTCCGAGCCATTGACTGTAATCTTCGAATAATGCCTTGTTCTGAGAAATTTGATTTGACGTATAATCCACTATATCTTTAATTGAAGTGAATTGACGTATCTCGGTTCCCATGACAAAGCTCCTTTTCAAGACAATTACGATTTGACTATATTTCAGGAACATGGAATAATAATATTTGTCCATCCAAAAAATTACAGACTCTATGAAAATTCTGTTATGCGGGTTTTCATGGAAGAAACTCGTGTGGCTTAGAGGCAATGTAAAGCCAAACTGAACCCCCTCATCTTTCTTCTATAGAGACTAATCTCTCCGATGTCTAAACAGCTGGCTTTGTGATTTGCACTCCAAATTTGTTACCACACGAGCTCATCTCATTGGTTTTGAATAGCTGTTGCTATTTCATGCTAAAGGTGTTTAGCAACACATAAAAGTATTGTGTATTAATATTCACTACTACAGATAGTCAAAACAATTTACCTTGTCCTTAACTTAAAGAAATAAACCAACCCCCCAGACACTGAGAGGGCAACCAACATCCCGATTATCGGAATGAAGTATTTTATGTACAGAGGCGGCTCTGTAACTGAAAAAAATAGGTCTGGACCAGTAACTCCAAAGGAGAAAGACGTCTCTGGTGAGGATGCAGTAATGGAATAATTGCCTGAATTAGGAGGTTGGAAGCTAGCTTGGAAGGTTCCCTCGGGCGTCAACATGCAATTTAGAGTTCGATTGAAGTTTACACCATAAATTTGTAATTCCACTTTTGAGGTATTTGTTATTGGGTTCAGAACGCTACTTACGGTAATATTTTC
>DPLR01000052.1 GCA_003541895.1 Cytophagales bacterium
CTGAACAAAAAGCTTTTCCTTCTCCTGTCAGAACAACCACACGAACAGATTGATCTTTGGCCACCGCTCTGATAGCCTCTTGCAGTTCATAGGTAATCTCATCGTTGAGGGCGTTATAAACTTCGGGACGATTAAGTGTGATGGTTGCCACTCCGTCCGAAACTTCATATTTGATAAAAGTAAAAGCCATATCTCAGTAATTAAAAGTAGAGTTTATAGATGCTTTAGGTAACAAATCTTTCCGTTGATTTGCCGTCCTTAAATATATGCTTAAGTAAAGTATTTTGATGAATTTATTTATAAATAAAAAAGCTACTTTTAGATCAGTATATAGTTCATGATGCGACTCTCGCCATTTCTATTTTTAATTGTTGTTGCCATTGGTTGCAGCTCAAAAAGCTCTTCCACCAAAGTAGTGAAACCAAAAACACATCGCATCTGGGCAAAGGGAAATAAATACCTCATCGATATTCCCGTTGGCACCCGACACATTCATCTGTTTGAGCGCAAAAGAACAAAAACAATAAAGATGAATTGATTTACTGAACGCCTTTTAAGGCGAGTTCTAGATTTTTCCTAAAGAAGATTTTTAGTGGACTAATCTGGTTAATATGTGCAGTCACCACAGAGCCATAAAACACCGAATTTAAAAGAAGAGTGATATCGCGAGTAGAAGTACTCTTTGTAATTTCCTTTTTGAAAATCGCTTCCAACGTAAACTTTTCAAACATCTGATCAACCGATTGAATCTCAACGGAAAGTATATCATCACGATCAGGGAAAATTAATTTCTTCTCCTCTCCTTTCACCGGAAAAGGCTTGGGCGTTCTTTTGAAATCGGCTACATAACCGAACAAGCTTAAAATAATTCCCGGATAGGTTTCACTTTCTTCACTCAAGCGATCAAACAAAAAATAAATTCCACTCAATCCCTCTTTAGGTTTATCGCGAAGCTCAACGGCTCTACGCAAACACCAAATCCGAAAATAGTATAAGAGGATATCTTCTTTACGCGGAAAATATTTGAAGAGTGTTACCTTAGAAATTTTTACTTTGGCACAAATCTCATCCACATGCAAATCGTCAAACGGTTTCTTGCCGATCAGTTTTAAAGTATTTTCAAGTACAGCCAATTTTAACCTCGCTGCTTTTTCTTTCCGTAATCCCATTTAGTAATGTCGATTGGTTGATGTAAGTTTAAATTTAATTAAATACAAAATACTACTCTGGTAAATAATACATTTATTCGTTAAAAATTTGAAGGCTATTCTATGAAATGCACGGTTACACTTTTTTCGGTAGTAGTTCTCTTCGCATGCCACAACAGTGACAAGAAAAAAACAGTGGGGTTAGTCGCAGACTCTGCTATGGTTGTTTGCGCACATCCAGTTGCCGCCCAAATCGGGGTTGATATTTTAAGAAAAGGAGGCAATGCAGTTGATGCCTCTATTGCCGTGCAATTTGCTCTTACCGTTGCTTTCCCTGAAGCTGGAAATATTGGTGGCGGTGGATTTATGCTAGCACGAATGAAAGACGGAAGTACTGCTGCGTTGGATTACCGAGAAAAAGCGCCTGCCTCTGCATCTACCAATATGTATCTCGATGAAAAAGGAGAAGTCATTCCGAAACTAAGCGATCGCGGTCATTTGGCTTCGGGTGTTCCAGGTTCGGTTGATGGAATGATCGAAGCCCACAAAAAATTTGGCAAACTTCCGTGGCGTGATCTGGTGCAGCCTTCCATTGATCTTGCTTTAAAGGGCGTTGCCCTTACTGAGCGTGCAGCGAAAAGTTTAAATGACATTCAAGATGATTTAAAAAAATACAATTCAGTTCAACCTGATTTTTTGATTGGAAATTGGAAAAAAGAGGATGTCATTAAATGGATTGACCTAGCGCATACACTTGAACGCATTCGCGATAATGGTAGAGCTGGGTTTTACGAAGGCAAAACAGCCGAGGACCTTGTAGCTGAGATGAAGCGAGGAAAAGGAATCATAACCCTTGAAGACTTGAAAAATTATAAATCGAGATGGCTCACTCCTATCTATGGTCACTACAATGAGTATAAAATTATTTGTATGCCACCGCCATCCAGTGGTGGCATTGCGTTGATTCAGATGCTCAAAGCGATTGAACCTTATGATTTGAAATCATGGGGATTTAATTCTGCAAAGTCTGTTCACTTAATTACCGAAGTTGAGCGCAGAGCTTATGCCGATCGTTCAAAGTATTTGGGCGATCCCGATTATTTTAAAGTACCAACCATGCAACTGATCGATGATGAATATATAGATCAACGCATGACTACCTTCAGTCAAAACCGCGCGACACCAAGTGATAGTTTAAAGGCTGGAAAAATTCCGGGATATGAATCCACACAAACAACACACATTTCAATTATTGACAAAGATGGTAATGCAGTTGCCGTTACTACAACTTTGAACGACTGGTTTGGATCGCATGTGGTAGTAGCCGGCTCTGGTTTTTTCTTGAACGATGAAATGGATGACTTTAGTTCTAAGCCTGGTGTTCCAAACATCTATGGTGTAATTGGTGGTGAAGCCAACAGCATAAAGCCCGGCAAGACTATGCTAAGCTCAATGACACCAACCATAGTTGAGCGGAACGGTGAGTTGGTGATGGTTACAGGCTCGCCCGGTGGGCCTAGAATTATCACCGCAGTTTTACAATCAATTGTTAATGTGCTTGCTTATGATATGGGCATGCAAGAAGCTATCGATGCGAAAAGAACCCATAGCCAATGGTGGCCGGATGCCATATTCTTTGAAGAAGGGGCCATCGCCAAAAAAGATAGTGTTGAGTTAGCAAAGATGGGTCATCAAATTAAATCTGTCAGCGAATTAGAAAAAGGACTTACTTCCATCGGGCGCGTTGATGCTATTCTTGTATTACCCAATAAAAAATTAGAAGCGGGTGCAGATCGTTTGCGTGGCGATGATTCTGCCGCGGGGTATTAATATTAATAATATTAATTTTTCAAAATCACAAACTCCACTCTCCTATTCAGCTTGCGGGCTTCTTCGCTGTTATTGGTGGTTAAAGGCCGCGTATCGCCATAGCCTTTGCCTTGAATTCGCTTGCCACTAATTCCTTTGGAGACCAAATATTTTTTTATCACATCGACACGCTGTTGCGAGAGCACCATGTTTTTCTTCGAGTCACCTCGGTTATCGGTGTGGCCTTGCAGTTCAATTTCAATTTTAGGGTTGTCATTTAAAAAAGTAACCACACCATTCAACTCAGGAAAAGATTCTTCCAACAATTTTGTGGTGCCCACATAAAACAAAACATTTTTCATCGCTACCACCGTACCTACTTCAATCGGCTGCAGCTTGAAATTCATTTGCAAAGTTTTCAAATCAAATTCTTGCAGGTTGGCATGATCAGAAAAATTAACGTAGCCGGTAGAAGTAATTTGAATTTGATACGATTTGCTTGCTGGCACTTTAATGTCATAGCTTCCGTCTACTGACGAAAAAGCAAAATAGAGCGAGTCAGTCTTAAAGAAAATATTTGCATTGATAGCCCTGCCAGTTTTTGCATCGGTAATCGTGCCTGTGATCTGCACCACTCCTTTCCGATTTAAGTACTGATGATTTTTTACATCCGTGGTATCAACAACAGCTCGGATGTCGCCATAACCATCGCTGTTTCTTGTGGTGGTGAACACGGCCATACCTTTGGAGACTTGCCGGTAAAAAAGTTCGCGAGCTTCGGTATTCAAAGGCTGCTCAAGATTTTCAGGCCTTGACCATAATTGATAAGTGTC
>DPLR01000645.1 GCA_003541895.1 Cytophagales bacterium
TCCATTCACCTGTGTCCAACCTGTAATTCCGGGCCTCACTTGATGACGTTGGCGCTGCTGCGCATTCATTAATGGTAAGTACTCGATCGGCAAAGGGCGCGGACCTATCAACGACATTTCTCCTCGTAGCACATTCCACAGTTGGGGCAGTTCATCCAAAGAAAGAAAACGCAACACATCTCCCCACCAAAACCTGCGCGCTTCATTATCCTCTTTTCCCTCTAGCAAAGTTCTGAATTTAAAAATGGTAAAAGGAACATTGTTTCTACCAATTCTTTGTTGCTTAAAAAAAACAGGAAACTGAAATTGAAAAACATACATCAACACAATCAAGGCTAACAACCCGCTGAGTACAACTAGCATAATGAGTGTAAAAAATAAATCCATCGCACGTTTTAAAAATAGTAAGTACATCACAATGAAGTTGTCGCCTTAATTTTAATCATCACACTTCTTCGCACAAAAAAATAAATCAGCACAAAAATAATACTGATGACTAATGCCCAACTATTTTTAGAATTGATCAAGCAATAGATGATCATGACATTAAGGATACCCTGAGCGATTCCATAACTTACCGATACCACCCGTTGTGAAATTTTTAATTCATTGGATAGATATTGATACAAATGGGTACGATGAGGTGTTAAAATATTTTCTTTTCTTTTGAGCCTTGAGAAAATGGTGACCAGCGAGTCAGTACCATAGACCAATAACAGCAACGGCCAAAGGAAATTTCCGGTAGCATTGATCAGCTGAAGGATAATAAAAATCAGAATCAATGCCATCGTCACACTGCCCACATCACCTGCGAAACAGCGTGCCGTTTTACGAAAATTAAAGAACAGAAATACGAGTACTCCCATCGCACTGTACATTAAAAGCGAATTGCTTGTAAAATGAAGTTGCTCATTGATGAACCAAAAAGAGCCAATTGTTACTAAGGAATATACTCCTGTTATTCCATTGATGCCGTCCATAAAATTGAAAGCGTTTATGGTGCCTACGCAAAAAGGCACGGCAAGCACCAAAAAATAGAATGGCCAATGGAGCGGCCATAACTGAAAAAACAATAGACCAAGCGCTATGAACTGAAAAAAGAAACGCACATACACATTAAGCGAAGTAACATCATCCAGGAAACTGATGATAGCGACCATGACTGTTGCTAACACAAACCACGGCCATAATTCGGTAGCGAAATACCACAGTAAAATAGCAAACACAAAGATAATTCCGCCTCCGCGAATGATTGGATTGACATGCGAACTTCGCTCATTGGGTTTGTCAATAATATTATAGAGATCCGCAATTTTAAAGTAAATCAATTCCAGCACTAGCAAGAATGCGGTAGATAATCCCAACCTGATGAGTAAACTATTTTCCATCGAATGAATGAATCGTTTGAATGAGGCCATCGCGCATCGTTATTGGAAATGGTGCAGCCATGGCAGAAGTAATTTTTTGATTGGAGATCATCATATTTTCAGTCAACTTAGAAATCATCGCTCTTCTTCCCACAAGTTTCGCACACCACTCAATTACAGAGGTAGGTAAATTCCACACCACTGGTTTTTTATTCAATGTGTGAGCAATGAGTTGATACAATTCTTTCGTTGATAAAAATCCATCATCGGCCAAATGGTAAATACCCGATTCTATTTTGTTTTCAGAAAGCAATTGTTCAATCACAAAACAAAAATTACCTATACTCAAAAATGATCGTTGATTGTGAAAGGCACCTAACGGAAATGGCATCCCCGTTTTCACAAATTGATACAACAAATTCAAATTGCCTTTGTTACCCGGACCATGCATCATCCCCGGGCGAAGTATATAAAATGATTTACTGCTCCACTGCTTTGATAAAATATATTCCTCCGCTTTCAATTTCGATTTTCCGTAATCCGAACTCGGATGAGGTTGAATAGATTCATTGGCTGGAACAGAAGATGTATCGCACACGGCTTTGATCGAACTAACGTAAATAAATTTTTCAATGTTGGATTTCAGTACTTCTTCCACGAGTGCTTTCGTCCCTTCGGTATTCACCCGGTAATAATCTTCTGTGGTAAACTGACCACTTAAATCGTGGGCTATTCCTGCGAGATGAATCACCGTATCAATCTTAGTTTCATCCAATGCCATGGCCGAAAAATTAGGAAGATATTCCACTCCTTCTACCTTGCTCCTACTATACCCTTTCAGAACGATGTCCGGAACGTTTGCAAAATGGCGTACCAAATTGATCCCCACAAATCCCGATATCCCTGTGATCAATACGTTTTTCATCGAATCATTACCCTTGAATCTGAAATTTGAAACCTGAAACCGGAAACTAATTAACCAACTCCATCCACTTTCTAAAATACTTGCTATACACCATCAACCAGTTCGTGTACAATCCATTTTCACGACAACCCCGCATAATTTCATCATTCAAAATAATATTACTTCTCCAATTACGAGAGCTGACACCCCCTTTGCGCATCACTACCATTTTCATGGGAAGGTATTTGTATTTCAATTGATGAACATACAGAAAACGGATCAGCAATTCATAGTCAGCTGCGATCTTGTAATCTGTCTTAAATACCCCAAACTGCTCATAATATTTTTTTCGGATAAACACCGCTGGGTGCGGTGGCATAAAACCCCAGGCCAATTTTTTTGGATACCAATGCGCAGCCGAATACGTGCGCACGACTTTGGATAAATTCTGCGGATCAACAAACACCAGATCGCCAAATACCACATCCACCGAAGGATCGACAAACTCTTTCGCCACTTTCGATACGATGGTACTATCCGTATAAAAATCATCCGAGTTCAAAATTCCTATCACTTCACCGGTGGCCAACTTCAACGCTTTGTTCATGGCATCATAAATGCCTTGATCGGGCTCGCTGATCCATCGATCTATTTTGGATGCATGTGCATGAATGATCTCCACCGTTCCATCGCTTGAGTTTCCGTCTACCACAATATATTCAATGTGTGGATAATCCTGTGACCGTACCGAGTTGATAGTATCTACTAGTGTCGATGCCGAGTTGAACGCAACAGTGAGTATAGATATTTTCATTTTTACTCAAGCGGTTTAAACAAATAACGTTCGTCAAAATCAATGCTAAAGTCGGTCAGCATGTTTGTATACTCCTCCATGAACGTCTGTTGCTTATGATGACTCTCCTGATTTTGAATGTACTGTATAACCGTGGGAACATTTGACATGCTGTGAGAAAAAGCACCGTACCCCTCCTGCCATTCAAATCTTCCTCTCAGAAATTTTTGCTCATTGATCCATTTTGAAGAGCTTCCCTTCACGTCCTGCATTAATTCTGAAAGCGACTGAACGGGACGCATTCCAAAAAAAATATGCACGTGATCAGGCATGCCGTTGATGGCGAGTAATTTATGATGATGGTGTTGAATAATGCCCGTAATGTATTTATAAAGTTCGTCTTTCCATTCGGGTTGAATCAATCCTTGCTGATATTTCACCACGAACACTGCATGAATATGAATTTGAGTATAGGTGTTGGGCATAGTGTTGTCTTGTAATCATGATCTTGCCCCTAAAACTATTTATTTTTTTAGTAATCCGTACCAAGGATATTACGTCCCTACGGGACTAGTCATTAAACTTAACTTTTTTGATCAACTTGATTGCGTCCCTACAGGATTGGAATAGACCACACGTGTCAACATCGACTTCCAAATGAGAGAAATCCGCATTAAGTCCCATAGGGACAAAACATAGTAAAAAAATCCCATTACAACTGATCAAATCCCGTAGGGATGAAATATCACACGTGCATCTATTTCGTCCCTACGGGACTCGACATTAAACTTAACTTACTTGATCAACTTGATTTTGTCCCTACGGGACTGAAGGGAAACCACTACCTTAGAAAAAAATAGTATCTGTAAAATTAATTAGTAGCTCCAAATAGGAATCCGCATTAAGTCCCGTAGGGACAAAACATAGTAAAAAAATCCCATTACAAACTCATCAAGTCCCGTAGGGACGAAATATCCCATTATTAAAGGGCCAGAAAATAAAAAACCTCCGAGCAAACGGAGGTTTTAAGTTAAGAATGACACATATGTGCTCAGCTTCATCAAATGCTGTTGGTTAACAGAATTGAGGGGATAAAACCAAAAGGAATTGCCTCAAATGTCTCAGAATAACTTTCTTTAGGGTCAACTTTATTCGCAACTGTTGTTAAGGTCGCTGGATTCTCCTTTTTAAAAATCACCTGAATATCTGCCCTGCCTACGGACCTCAACAGAACTTCAATGTATTGCTTGCCCTCCACCTCTGCCTGTACTAGAATGCGTTGCGTTACAGCCATTTGTTTTACCGAGTCTATTCTGTTTGCGATTAAGGATTGAACATAATTCCCGATTACGGGATAAAGATCTTTGCCTATGTGAACTTGCAGCGAGCGCGTTTCACGAAAAACCATTTTGTCTACTTCATAAAGTGGCTGGTTCAAGCGCGCGTGGGGCAAAACAATCTGCTTTACTGAATCTCCTTTTTTTATCAATTCAATTTCTTTGAGATTCAGGTAAGCGGTAATTTCAACGGGCACAAAAACAATGGCACGAATGGGTTTTCGGGGATCGTTATTTCGATGAAGAAAAAATAAATCATTGTAGGTGTGTTTAACCAAGTGCAGTTCACGAATGGACAAGATCTGCTCCAGCGTGAGGTGTGGCGGCACGACTTCAGTGCGAGAACGCCCTGTGAAGAGTCCACAAAAAAATGCAATCACCAACGTGATTACATTGACACCGATGATCAGAGATGTTTTCATACAATTCATGTTTACAATTTTTCTCAGCCGTATTCAAAAAAAAAACCTCTGCAGACCCGGCCACAGAGGTTTTTATTTTGCACTTGCTAGCATCATGTCAGGCTCGGTTTAGTGAATACTATTTTGCTAATCTTCTGGTACTCCTGGCTCCGCAGTCCGAAAGCTGCGCGTACATACTTCTGCACACTGCGACTTGTTTTCAAAAGCGAGTCACCGGTGTACAACGCTTTGTCTCGCGCTATCCTCTTGCTGTTCCAGTTCGACTGAGCCTGAATTACGGTGCTGTTCATTTGCTGAAGCTCAGCAGCCATACTTGTCAAGCCCGCTACCTGCAACTCCGGTTCGTTGGGCTGATAGTTGGCCTCTGCGCTTACCAGTTTCACCAAGTTTGCAAAATGATTGGCTTTGCTGGCATAGCTGGCAGGCGGAGTTGCCTTGGGCACAGCACTCACCTCGGCTTGTGGTGAAGGGGCTGTTGCTGGTGCGGCTGTTGGTACAGTTCCTACCGGTGCAGCTTTACCACCGTCTTTTCTGCGACCTGTAATCTGGCGCAATAAAAACCGCGCGTCATTCAGTGTCTGCTCACTTGCCCCTGAAGAAGCCAGTGTATACACGATGCTTGATGCCAACCGGGGTAGCGCATCAAAAACTATCTCCCGGCTGTTCGACTCCTTGTCAAGGTTCGACTTGGCAACGTTGGCGTCATCCACCGCCTGCTTGGCATTGATCAACTTGTTGGTCAATGACTGGATGGTGAGGTTGGGCTTTCCGGGGTTGTATCCTCCATACCCGGAGCAGAGACCTAAGAGCTTCTCAAAGGCTTCTACATTTTTTACATTGGACATACATTTTCGTGCTTTATTGTGCACTTGTGTATTGTTACGCAAATGCCCACTCGCAATGTTTTATCTTTTTACACTTTTTTGTAAAGTATATTTTCATCCTAAAGTGAAACTCAAAATAGAGTGGCACGTTTGCATGCATTTTTTCACGCGGTCCTTCTGATGTTTTTGAAAAATATTTTTTTTGTTTGGCTCTATCGCATTACATCCACCAAATGCACTTCTAATTCTTCACTGGTGCGAATTTCTTCGACAGTGTGAGTTGCATTCTCCAACGGTACGAGTTGCATTCTCCA
>DPLR01000258.1 GCA_003541895.1 Cytophagales bacterium
CACCGGAGCTACCATCGACTTCTCCTCTGGGATGTCGCTATACGAATCTTTCGTGATAGGCAAACGCACGGTAAACGTACTTCCCTTACCAAGTTTGCTTTCCACCCTAATCTCTCCCCGATGAATCATCACCAAACTTTTGGTGAGGGAAAGACCGATCCCGGTACTCTTCGCTAGACCATGGCCATCCATCTGCTCGGAAGGATTGTGATAGAAGCTTTCAAAAATTTTATCCTTGTTCTCTTCGGCAATGCCAATACCTTCATCGCGGATTTGAAAGAGGGCGGTCTGTTGATTGTTCTTCAATGTTACCGTAACAATTCCTCCCTTCGAACTGTATTTGATGGAATTAGAAATGAGGTTAAGCAAAATTTTCTCCAACTTCTTGAAGTCGATCAAAGCGGATAGGGCTTCAGGTTCGGGGTGAAATTCAAGATGAATGTCTCGTTCGGTAGCGTACCCTTGAAATGATTCTACGATCTGCTGCGTGAAAGGGATAAGATCTGTATAAGCTAATTCGAGTTTGTCTTTTCCGCTTTCAATTTTTCTGAATTGAATGAGCTCTTCAATTAATTTTTGAAGACGGATGGAATTGTTGTGAATCGTCTTTAGCTGATTCTTTGAATCAGGGTCGGTAATTTTATTGAGCAAGGAACTGACAGGCCCTAAAATTAACGTGAGCGGGGTACGAAACTCATGCGCAACGTTGGTGAAAAATTGAAGTTTGTAATCATTCAATTCTTTCTGCTGTTGCGCTTTGAAACGATCCATCGCCAAGGCTCGTTTTGCCCGCGCCCGTTCGCGTATGTAAAGCACAATTCCTACCTGAAGCCCTATGCCCAAAAGGGCATACAGGAGATACGCCCATGTAGTTTTCCAAAACGGTGGCGCAATGATGATGGTAAATACGCGGGGTTTTGAATTCCATTCCCCATTCTCATTGGTAGAATTGATATTCAATTTGTAATGCCCCGGTGGAATGTTGGTGAGCGTGAGCGATTGCTGCTGTCCGATATAATTCCAGTCTTTGTCGAAATTTTCAAGGAAATAGGCGTATTCGCTTTTCTGTTTGCTCCAATAATCCAAGGTGGTGAACGAAAAGCTGATAAAGTTTTGATCGTAACTCAACGAGAGGTCCGTGGTAAGATCAATGGTATTTTCAAGGATACCCGATGCAGGCGTTACACCTACGTTGTGGATAAGAAATTCTTTCACCGCCAGCCGCGGAAAATAATTCAACGAACTGTTCTTGGAGGGGTGCACAATATCCAGCCCGTCAATGCCACCAAAAAAAAGTTTTTCAGAGTGCCGTGATCGGAAGCTTGCGCCATCCGCAAATTCGTTGTTCTCCAGGCCATCGTTCGAGTCAAAGTTCTTAAATGTATTTTGGTTGCGGTTGAACAACGTAAGCCCGTGATTGGTGGAAATCCAAATGTTGTTTTTTTCATCTTCTAAAATGCCGTGAATGCTGTTGTTATACAGGCCTTCGCGCAAAGTATATTGACTTGCACGAAACGGTTTGCTTTGCATGAATATGCGTGTCAGCCCACCGCTGGTGCCTACCCACAGTTGTTCTTGTTGATCCATGTACAGACTTAACACATCGTTGTTCACCAGCCTGAGTTTCTGTTGTGAGTCTGCTTGGATCTGGTCTTCGATTTTTTTGGTCAGCGCATTGTATCGATAAATACCCGAGCCCCGTGTGCCAAACCACAAGATATTGGGCTTCTCTTCAATGATCGAGTAAACAATATTACTTCGTATGGCAATGGGGTCGCGTGTCGTTGAATGGTTGACTTGGTCATAGTCAACCAAGTGATAACGGGTTCCTTTTTTTGAAACTTTGAAGTGGATAACCCCATAGCCACTGGTGCCCAGCCACAGGTCGCCAAAGGCGTCAACGCATAGCGCATACACCGAACTGAAATTCAGATCAACGTGGTTTTCAAAGTCACGTGGGAAGTGAAGGATGCGCCCCGTTTTTGTTTCGAGCATATCCATGCCTTCGCCATCAAGCCCTATCCAAAGGTTGCCTGTCTGGTCCATGGTTAAGGCAAGCACCGCGTTGTTGCTTAAACCATTCTTAGTGTTGATCACTTTTGTTTTGCCTTGGCTTCGGTCAATAATATTCAATCCTCCGCCTCGGGTGCCCACATAAAGTTTTCCTGAAGGGTCTTCGTAAATAGATCGAACAATGCTGTGCGACAAGAGGCTGGCTTCGGGTTCCCCTTTAGAAATGGAATAAAACATCCGCGGGCGCGTAAGAAATTTATAAACGCCATCCCCATCGGTTCCAACCCAGATTAAATTTTGTAAAGTTTCAGTGATGGTTAAAATTTTTATTCCGCTTTTTGAAAAGGCGGGGAAATAGGAATTCATTTCGTGTAACTCAAAATGCTTTTCCACTGCGCTGACTTTCAATATTGACCCCGCCTCGGAGCCGATCCAAAGAGATGAATGATCTAAACTTTCGTTCACGGAACTAACTCCGGCATTCCCTAGGCTAAGTGTAGTCGGTGCTCTTTCAATATCCGAAAGATTATAAAGCAAAAGCCGACCATCATCGGTTGCCAACGTCATATAATAATCGTGGCCGAGGTGAACAAACTGGTGAAATAAAAATTGCCCGCGAGCAATCAGTCGCTTCGTGAAGACGATGTTATTATTTAGGGTACAAATTAATTTGCCGTCACTTCCTAATAAATAAAATAATCCTTTGTCACATCCCACATCAATTACAGAGGCAAGCCAGGTCTCAGCAATTCCTTCAAAATGCAAAGGGAGAAAGGCATCCCTTGTTTTTGAATAGCGGCTCAGGCCCTTCCCAATCAGGCTAGCCCACACTGTTGAGTCGGGTCCCACACAAGCACGGATATCATATTCCAGAAAGG
>DPLR01000635.1 GCA_003541895.1 Cytophagales bacterium
ATTGCTTTTCTGATCATTTCCAAAATAGGCGCCCGCTTTTTCCAAACCTACAACTTCTAACACTGGCAACAAATCGTCCACTTCTTGTTTATTGGCCTGAGCAATACAAAACTCTTTTAGATTGGGCGCGCATTTTATACCCGTAAAATCTTTAAGAACTTTCATATTTTCCATAACTATTCTTCTTAAATTCTTACAGTTTTTTAAATCAGGAAACTTGGTGATTTGAGGAAGGCTTTGTAAAAATAAAAATTGAAGAGTCTCTAGTTGAGATAAAAATTCGATATCCGTTAAACCCCTTACTTGCCAAATTTCCAAATACTTCAAATCTGCAAGCTTTGTTAAGCTGCTAAAATTTTTGATACCCCCTAACCCAACTTTCGACTTAACCAAAGTCAAAGGGCGCTATCTCAAGAATAGGTCAAAAAAATTGGTCACTACAATCTCGTTCCGACAATTTTATTAATGCGTTTCAATGGATCTTTAACATCCAAAAGGCGATAAATTTCTTGATGTACGCTTTCCGGAGTACCGGAAACTCGACAATGATGAATCTGTTTTTGGTCATCCGTCATGATCACTGTAGTCCTTTGATGGGTTGAAAGTTGTTCATTAATGGTGGACCAACGACGATTGTCATCATTTTTACGCAAAGTTTCTTCAATGCTAATTAACAAATGATATGCTAAAACCGAAATAAATAAATGCCCTTTGGTACGTTCCGCCAATTGATGATACACCGGGCGCAGTCCTAAGTCTGTTTTTAAATCTCTAAACGCTGCTTCGACATGCGAAAGTGTCATATATAACTTCCAGATTTGATTACTTGATAGGTGCTCATGGGTTGTTTCAATAACATAGCATCCAGTTAAGGTATTTCGCTCATTTCGAATGGGTTTTTTATCCCAGACTAAATCAACGGCTTTCTTTTGCAAATCATCCAATTGCAGGTTTAACTCGTAATACCTTGCGATTGAGGCGTATTTCTGTTTTAAACGACCGATTCGTTCCCAAATCTTTGTATCGATTACTATATTTCCTTTATGAATGGATTTCTTAAGTCGCTCAAGTTCTTCGATGAATCGTTTTTCTTTCAAGGTATCTATGGCTATTTCTTTACGTTGACGGCCTTCACTCAGACAAAGCACTCGGGTACCGTTATCAATGGGTAACTTTTTGAGGTACACATTTTCGATGTCAGTCGCTTGAAATTGTTCAAACTGTTCTTTAGCATGTTCAAATTCATGAAGATACTCTTTTTCCACTGGACGACGTTCAATAACAATATATTGATATGCTTGATCCTTCAATAAATCCAAGTTTTTCTTAGTGGCAATACCGCGATCCATTACAATCGTAGGGCGTAGCTCCGGGAATAAGGGTAAAGTATCTCCGGAAAGTCTTCTAAGAACAGTTTCCAATGTTTCCGGTTCGGATTGGTTCCCTTCATAGATTTGGCTGAAGACCGGAAAACCATGACTATCTACGAGCAAAGCCAAAGTAACCAAGGGGCAATCTGTGCGTTTTTCTTTTGATTTGCCATATTGGGCCAGGCCATTATCGGCACAACGGCCTTCAAAATAAGTATTCGTAAGATCATATAGAAACAATAATGGACGTTCGGGAAACAACATCGCTTCTTGATTAAAAAGAGCTTGTTCAATCTTTTCCTTGCGTTCAAGCAGCAAATCGGATATCTCGTATATTGCATCTTTACCAATGTTTTGTAGATCTATCGGTAATAGTTCCAATAATGCAGTACGAGTTTTTAACCAACGCCAAGTAGCCAATTCCGTATCCGGAGCCACTAAACGACCAACCACCACAGCCTCAGCCAGAGCGGTTTCCGTAGTAGATAATCCGCACGATTCAAGAATTTGTTTACAACCAAGCCGTTCCCACATTGAATGAGCCACCAATTCCGGCCCTAATGAGCGAGACTCAGAAGTAGCAAGGGAATTAAGGTCAATCACCAGTAGTTGTTGATTAGATTCCCGAGTATCTTGTTCTTTTTTTCTGGTTTTAACAAATTGGGCATGTTCAAGAATATCAGTCGCCACATTGGCTAACTCGGGTTTATCTTCAAACAGAGTCTCTTGACCAGCTAAACGTGCCTCTAAAACACTTGCTAGTTTTGGCCATTCCGATTTAGGTACACTAAGTTCACCCAGATGCATGACCACTCGTTGGCGGACACCAACATCCGTTCGATATGATTCGACCAAACAGTGTTTTGTATATTGAACACCGGTCTTTTTATTTACAGTAATAATTTGACGTATAAACATACTTTAAGTATAACAGAAATTTTTAAAAGAGTAAATATTTTTCTTATAAATAGTTATTTTTAGGTCACTACAAATCACTTTTTTCATTTCATCATTCAGCTGTATCAAGGGTTTGAAAAAAATAAAACCATGTTTTAGGTCGATTTTTTAGGACTTTTGACGAAAGTCGGGCTAACTTAATATCAACCGACCATAGATCATTTAGACCTTGCAAGAATTCAATATTATTGGTTGATATTGATCGCAAG
>DPLR01000036.1 GCA_003541895.1 Cytophagales bacterium
ATGAAGTGTGGCCAAAAACACAACCACTCTTTGTGCGAATTTCTGCCTCTGATTGGGCTGAAGGCGGCTGGACAATTGATGAATCGGTTGAACTCGCAAAAATTTTGAAACAGCACAACGTTGATTTAATTGATAGTTCTTCGGGCGGTGCAGTGCCGCATCAAAAGATTGCAATCGGTCAGGGTTATCAGGTTCCGTTTGCCGATCGAATAAAAAATGAAGCTTCTATTCTTACTGGTGCAGTAGGCATGATCGACAATGTTGACCAGGCGGAGGAAATATTGACTTCTGGAAAAGCAGACTTGATTTTAATGGCGCGCGAATTTTTGCGCGACCCCTATTTTCCGTTACATGCTGCCAAACATTTGGGTGAATCAATAGCTTGGCCTTTACAGTACGAACGGGCTAAAAAGTAAAACGAATTTACATGGTGCAACCAGTTAAGTCTTAGCACAAGTAGTCTTTTTCGGAAATATCTTTTAGTTGACGGGCGGAGATATTCCGTATATCCTCAATAAATAAATGCCTATCAGCATAAGCGGAACAGCACGAAAGAGCAGGTTGCTTAGTGAGGCACGTGCTTTTTCATTATTCATGGAGACAAGTAGACCAACAATAGAGCTGACTCCAAGCGTACTGCTACCTATCAGCAACATTTCGCGGAATCCATTAAAATGCTGGATCGTAAATAAAATGCCGATCACGGCAACTGCAGATCCTATGCCTAATAATTTAGGGATAATGGTTTCTCCTAGCAAAACTGCAAAACCTTTTGGCTGACTTTGTTCATCGCCATCTTCTGGTGCTTGTGCTGGGACATATGCACCTAGAAAATAAATTACAGCCAGCGCGCTTAAAGAAATAATTATTAATTGCTGCCCTGGGTAGTGCAATATTTTAAGAAGGTAACCTACAGCAAAAGCAGCAAGCGCAATACCCTCCATTTTACCAAAGTATTTTGAAAGTTTGCTGATCGGTGATTGGTAGGCCATAATGTGATGTGTTTGGGTGATTAAATCTAAGCAACATCTGTAAATTTTTCACTAAAGGCGTTAACTACATATTGAGAATAGTTTCAGGTTGATTCCCAGTGAAACAAAATGTTATTTAAAAATATTCTTCTCGGCCACCATTTTTTTGTACTCGGGCATGATCTTTTCATAAAGCGCCTCGTCTACTTTCTTTAGCGTGTTCATCAGCCCACCGATGCCAGAGTCTTTCAGGCTTACGCGCTGGCTTTTTATTTCTTCCATTTTTTTGCGGATAGTTCCTTCAAGTTTGATCAATTCGCGTTCGGTCATTGAAAATGCTTTTATGGCCACTAATTTAGTTTCTTTATAAGATTCATTATTCTGGGCGCTCAACTAAATTTTTCCCGTCCATCACCGCTTTCCAGAACGCTTCACTATTTTGTGGATATGGAAAATCTATAGGTAAATCTTTTTCGATAAATCCATTAAAGGATGATCCCCTTTTAATCGAGTAGATATAATAGCTAACATCGGTTGAAGTAAATACTTCTCTAAACTCTGGCCGTATTTCTTCGCTCTCGATCAAACAAACATTGCTGTCACTTTTTTTTTCACCTTGGTACGGCAGACTAAGTATTCGCGACAGCTCTTGAATAATTTTGGGATGGTTCCTCCAAGTTTTCTGTAAAACTCGATGAAGGGATTCAAACCGCGATTCCATCATTTAAGTTAAGATAAAAGATATTACTGGTATCTCAGCGTATCCACGGGTTTGGTCTTTTGATGAATATTCATGAATCAACCTGGTAGATCAACTGGTTTATTTGTCGTTATTCAATAGGCAATACCTAATCATTCAAACTTAGTAAAGTAAAGATGCATTCATAACTGCTTTATATCAGGTAAAGCTAAGTAGTTGTGTTTTTACTTAGTGCTTAATTATGAATTTCTCTCCTGGCAAGTAAACTGATAAATTAAGTTGCGGTGTGCCCACTAATTTATTCTTGCCGTGGGTTAGTTGATTTGGACTTCTATACACCATCACTTGACTTAACCCCGCCACACGCGCTGTGGTGTCTCTAATAATTATTGCTGTTGACTCATCTATGCCAATGCCATCTAGCCCTTGATTACTGAGCACAGCGCTTAATAAGCGGTTGGTGCGACTGCGCACAATAAAATGTTGATCGATAATAACGTTTGACAATAAGCCGAGACCTTCGGCTATTTCCATATTGCCGTTATGTATCACTTTCACTGTTGAAGTATATTCTTTTGACTCCAGTTGATTGCCCGTGAGCATCCGCTCGCTCATCAATGCTGCGCCTGCGCTGGTGCCGGCAATAGTGACGCCACTTTGGTAGGCTCCGTTAATCATTTTTTTGAAGGCAGTACCACGAATGTGATTCATGAAAACAGATTGATCGCCCCCCGTAAGGTAAATGATTTTTGATTGACGCATAGAGTCAAGTACCAATTTGTTTTTTACCGTGATTGAATCGATGCGGATGCAACGAACATTTGATTTTGTATAAAATCGGAATTCATTATTCATAGAAAGGTAGGCGCTGTCCCATCGGCTGGCCATGGTTGCTATCGAAATCCAGTCACCTTGTTTCCAACCCGATACGTTAATCAGCTCTTGCATCAGGGTTGTGTCCCGATTGCCACCACCTATAATCACCAATGTGCCTTTTGCAATCTTAGGATTGTGTGAAGTATTTTTTGAGGTACAACAAATTAGCAAAATGGTGATGACCAAAATAAATGCGCTGGTTTTATTCGCAACTGAAATTTTCATGACATCAGTCTACCTACACTTTCGGCA
>DPLR01000424.1 GCA_003541895.1 Cytophagales bacterium
TACCGAGGGTTCCATCCATCGGGGGAATGAGGCTATCAAAATACTCGACCACAGAAACCTTGGCACCAATGCGGGCATAAACTGATCCGAGTTCCATTCCAATCACGCCTCCGCCAACAATGATCAGATGCTTTGGAATTTCTTTTAATTCAAGTGCTTCGGTGCTCGAGATAATTCTTTTCTTATCGAATGGAGCAAACGGAAGTGCCGTTGGTTTTGAGCCAGTCGCTATAATTATTTTTTCTGACGTGATCGTTGTCTCTTTTCCGTCTTTGCCTGTAATCTTAATTGTGTTTTTATCAATGAAAGATCCGGTGCCTTTATGCACATCGATTTTATTTTTCTTCATCAAGAAAGCGATGCCATCTACGTTTTGTTTTACCACATCTGCTTTGCGCGAAATCATTTGTTGCAGATTTACTTTCGGTGCAGAAATTTCAATGCCGTGTTCTTTGAACGTATGAGCGGCATTATGAAAATGTTCGGTTGAATCGAGTAATGCTTTCGAAGGAATGCAACCCACGTTTAGACACGTGCCACCAAGTGTGTCGTATTTTTCGATGATGGCCGTTTTGAATCCTAATTGTGCGCAACGAATAGCGGCCACATAACCGCCAGGGCCTGAGCCGATAACTGTAACATTGTATTGCATAACTGTCTTTTGATTGAGTGTGAAGGTTAAAGATCGGTTGTAAATTAAAACTATGCAAACCTTCGATAAAATCGGTGACGTACAATAAATTCAAACTTTAATCGACTTCATACTAAAAAGATAGAATGACCTTGTTCCTTATTTCTATTGCTGTGTTGGCGTTTATCTACTTCGCCACCGTCCATCCTAAATTAGGCAAGAATCCCTCAGGCAAAAGATTGAATCGTATTTCTGCGTCT
The DNA here is from genome assembly GCA_003541895.1 of Cytophagales bacterium. Taxonomy (GTDB): domain Bacteria; phylum Bacteroidota; class Bacteroidia; order Cytophagales; family Cyclobacteriaceae; genus ELB16-189. The sequence goes on from DPLR01000424.1 coordinate 892, forward strand.
TCGAACTATAGGAACAATGTTTTTCAAAATCAATCGACCACCGAGGTTTTAATTAAAGGTGTATCAACCGTTACCATTTTTAAAGAATATTTTGGAAGGCCATCCTCAACCAAACCTCCAAAACCTATTCCTTCGGTTAAAACGGATTTAAAAAATCTTTCTTCAGAGAATCCCACCATTGTTTGGTTTGGCCATTCTTCTTACCTAATCAAATCGAAGAATTTGAATATTCTTATTGATCCCGTAATGGAAGGGCAAGCAGCTCCGTTGAAAATGTTCGGAAAACCATTTGCAGGATCTGATGTATATTCAATTGAAGATTTGCCGTCAATCGATTTGGTTTTACTTACGCACGACCACTACGATCATTTGCATTATGAGTCGATTAAAAAATTAGCATCATCAGCAAACCATTTTGTTACCTCATTAGGTGTTGGTGAGCATCTTGAGTCTTGGGGTGTGACCCCGGAAAAAATTACCGAACTCGATTGGTGGGAGTCAACTCTGCTGACGAACGAAATCGAATTGACGGCCACACCGGCTAGGCATTTTTCGGGCAGAACTTTCACCCGCGGAAAAACTTTGTGGAGTTCATTCGTTTTAAAAATCCATGGTCATCAATTATTTCTCGGTGGAGATTCTGGTTATGATAGCCATTTTAAAGAGATAGGAAAGCGATTTGGTTCGTTTGATATTGCCCTACTTGAGTGCGGCCAGTATGGGAAAAACTGGCCTTACATTCACATGCTTCCAGAAGAAACTGTAATGGCTGCTCAAGAATTGAATTCAAAAATATTGATGCCTGTGCATTGGGCTAAGTTTGAGTTATCCTTGCATGCGTGGGACGAACCGATCAATCGTGTATCGAGATATGCGATTGAAAAGAAAATGCCCATTACTACGCCATTGATTGGCGAGCCCGTTGTTCTCAATGCACATTATCCGAATAAAAAATGGTGGGAGAATATTTGATTATTCTTCACTGTAATCTGTAAATGTTTTCTTCATCTCCTTCGCATCAAACTTTGTGTTCAACTGTTTTGATGCGTCAAGCTCGAGCATAGGAAGTTTTTGATGATTGATCAGCGGCAAAAATTTATCGCGATCATTATCGAAATCAATACTTCTTCGGCTTGACTTGAGTGCATACTTTCTCGCAAAAATATCTCCTTCTAACTGTATTTGATTTCTGATTTCAGTTTCTGTTTTGATCAGATCAAGAATGTCATTTTTTGATTTGCCTAATACTTCCGTGGCTTCTAGCGTACCCAAAGTAGCCGTAGTCGTTCCACCAATCACCGTTACTGTTTTTAAATCACTAGGCGAAGTAACAAAAGCCGATGACATAGCAGAACTTGCACCGAGCGAAGCTCCAAAAATAGATCTGTTCTTTTTGCCCTTCTTGGCTTTGTGGTAATCCTTCTCTAATTTTTTATGCTTCTCAGTAAGCAACTCCAACATGGCTTTCGCTTGCATTAGTGTGGTGCTATATTTCTGATATAAGAATTTATCGCGCAACTCCACATTTTCAGTTTCGATCACTTTTACTTTTACTTTTCGCTGCGTTCGGTTGTTCGATTTATCGATCGCATAAAAAATGATTTCAACATTTCTTGATTTCTCTTCTTCATCGGTAAATTGATAGCCGGGCGACCAAGTGAATTCGTATTGCACTTTCGAGTTTTCAGTCAGCGATGATTTGGGAACACGTTCATCCGAGGAAAGAAAGCTAACACTCGAAACATCTTCATCACCGTTTGGATCAGAGACATAAATTTTAAAGTTGACCCTTTCATTCTCTTTAATCGAAAAAGAAGTGTCGTTCGGTACCAGTAGAATTTCAGGAGGTAAATCGAGTTGGGTCTGTGCTACTTTGATTTTGCCAATTACTTCAGCCTTGTCGGGTTGATCTTGTGCGGTGAATTCAATGGTGAGCGGATTATTTTTTAAACTATTGAATTGATTGCGTGAGGGGGTCCACGTAATTAATCCTGATGAAGTTAAAAACATTCCTTCGGGCATTTGGGCTTGGGCTATTTTGAAAACGACAGGGTCGCCATCCGGATCGGAAACATAATCATCCGAAATCTGATATCGATTGAGAGATGATTGTTTAACGTAAAAAGCAGGCAAGTCGCCAATAACCGGGGGGCGATTTTGATGCGCTACTGTGAAGTTGATGGGCTGACGAATTTTACGGCCATCTTTCCATTCGGCTTGAAAAATCAAGTTGATTTCTTTTTGTTTCTCTAAACGATCGACCAAATCATAAGAAGGCTGCCAGCTAAAATTGCCTATAGTATCGAATTGAATTCCATATCCATTGATCCCTTCCAAAGAAAACTTAGGCACAACCTGATCGCTTGTCTTCACCCGAAAAGAAAACAGTTGCCCTTCTTTTAACTGATTCCATTTTAAAGAATCAGGAAAGATGAATTGTTGGGCGTTCAGGGAATAAGGAGCAGCCAGCAACAACAGAAAAATGATTCTCAACACTATGTTTCTTTTTAAATTTGAGCGCAAAGGTAATGTTTTAGAAAAAATATGAAACCCTAATTCGTTTTGCTTTAATCCGATTCCATGAAAGAAACTTACACGAGTCATTTTAAACGCAATAATTTTTTTGAAGATGTCTATGCCGTTGTTGCGCTCATTCCGAAAGGAAGAGTGACCAGTTATGGAGCCATTGCCAATTACCTCGGCTCAAAGCTGAGTGCGCGCATGGTAGGCTGGGCAATGAATGCTGCTCATACACAAAAACACATTGCTGCTCATCGGGTCGTGAATAGCAAAGGCTTACTCACCGGAAAGCATCACTTCAAAACCCCAACGGCAATGCAGCAGGCGCTTGAGCGTGAGGGGGTAAAAGTGGCCAAAGACAAAGTGGTTGATTTCGAAAAAAAATTCTGGAATCCTTCTCAAGAATTGCTCTAAGGGAAAACTGTTTCCCATTCGGGGAAGAATATTTGCCCCTAAACTTCAAATTCTCGTTAATTTCTAGGCTTCGGTTCTTGGCACAATTGTCGTCCTAGTTCCATTACGATTAGAACAATATTAAAATTTTTGAAAAGTAACTAGAAATTGAAATACCTATGGAAACGTCATTGTTGGTGGCATTTGGCCTTGTTCTTATTTATGCAGTTGTAGCATCAAAGGCAATTATTAAGCAGTATAAACGGGGTAACAAGCATAAAGGCATTTGAAGATTTGGTTTCGTGTTGTTGGTTGGTTTTGATTGCAGAAGGCCGCGTCAGCGGCCTTCTTATTTTTTATGCGAAATCATCCACAAACCGGCAAAAGTGATTGCCCCATTGATAATTAAAATTTCTATTCCGATTTGATACCCGGCAAACCAGGCCGCTGAATTTTTGCTCAAGAGATAAGATATCAATGGAGAAAAAATGCAGATCAATGGAATAAATTTTCCTTTTAATTTTCTGGATGTAAAAATCCCGAACGAGAACAGACCAAGCAATGGTCCGTAGGTGTAGCCAGCCACGTTGAGCACGGAGTCAATCACGGTCTTCTCATTCACTTCCTTGAAGACAATGATGATCAATAAAAACAAAAATGAAAAGCAGAGGTGTACAATGAATTTTTGTCTCTGTTTCGTTTTCTCTTCTTTTTCTTTAAAGTCGAGAAAGTCAATGCAGAAGGAGGTTGTCAACCCTGCCAAGGCAGAATCGGCACTAGCATAAGACGATGCAGTAATGCCTAATAAAAATAAAATTCCAACCAGGGGTCCGAGTTCCTGAAATGCTAATCGCGGATATAATTCGTCAGTGAACTTTGGAATTGATATTCCTTTTTGTTCGCAATAAATGTATAACAGCGCGCCAAGCGTTAAGAAAAGCAAATTCACGATCACTAACGTGAGGCTGAACCAAAACATATTCTTTTGCGCATCGCCAAGGGTTTTGCAAGTCAGGTTTTTTTGCATGATCTCCTGATCGAGTCCCGTCATGGCGATGGTAATAAACATGCCGCCAAAAAATTGCTTTGGAAAAAAAAGCGTAGACGATGGCGAATTCAACACAAAAATTTTTGAGTAGCCATGCGCTTGAATGGAACTTACCATATCGCTAAACGAAAACCCAAGTGAGGTGGCAATTTGCCATACGGTGATAATCACAGCACCCACAAGAAAAAAAGTCTGAAAGGTATCTGTCCAGATGATGGTCTTCACTCCCCCCTTGAAAGTATAAACCCAGATAAGAAAGATGGTAACAGCCACGGTTACAAAGAATGGAACGCCCCATGTATCGAATAAGAAAAGTTGCAAAACGGTAGCCGCCAAAAATAATCGTAATGATGAACCGATGGATCTGCTCACTAAGAAGAATAAGGCTCCAGTCTTGTAAGCCCACACATCAAAGCGTTGCTCGAGGTAAGTGTAAATGGAAACTACTTTTAGTTTGTAGTATAGCGGCATCAATATCCACATGATCACCCAATAACCTACCAGATAACCCAGCACCACCTGAAAATAGGCAAAACCAATTTTGCCAACGTTGCCCGGAACAGAAACAAAAGTTACCCCCGAGAGCGATGAGCCGATCATACCAAATGCTACTAAATACCATGGTGATTGCCTGTGTGCTGTGAAAAAAGTAGTGGTGTCAGCGCCTTTTGAGGTGAAATAAGAAATCGTGATCAGTGCTCCGAAATAAATAAGAGTGATTGAGCTAACAAAAAGTGGAGTCATGGTTGAGATTCAAGATCGTAGATTACATATTCAAAAATTGAAATTCAAGTCGGGAATTGAAAATCCTTAATCTTCCAAATTTCGAATCTTCCAATTTGAACTATCTCAACTCCTTAAATTTTTCTAATTTTGAAAAATAATTGGACTCATAAAATGAATCCTGAAGTAGAACAACTGGAATTAGTAGACTTGCTCGAAGCCATTCAAATCACGGATGTGAAAGACCTCGTGGTCTTCAATGATGATTTTAATACGTTTGAGCACGTCATTAAAACACTGATCCGCGTTTGTAAACATACACCTGAACAAGCCGAACAATGCACGTGGCTGATTCATTACAAAGGGAAGTGCACAGTGCGCACTGGTTCATTTGAAGAACTTGACCCCATGCGCGAAGCGATCTGTGAAGCTGGTATCGATGCCAAAATAATCTGATGGAATATCCGTCAAAACTGATTGAAGAAGCCGTTAACGAAGTTTCAAAACTGCCGGGCATTGGCAAGAAGACGGCATTGCGTTTGGTATTACACTTGGTAAAAGAAAACGAAAACCGAACGCTAGCCCTTACAGAGTCGCTCAATAAACTGCGCACGAATATCAAATTTTGCAAAACCTGTTTCAATATTTCGGATGACGAAGAGTGCGCCATTTG
>DPLR01000127.1 GCA_003541895.1 Cytophagales bacterium
GCAGGACTATATCCATCGGGACAAGGAGGATAAGACGCGGGTTCGGAAAGCCAACAACTGAGAGCGCCCGTACGATACGAGCCAGCAGGACAAGTAAATTCCTCAATGAACATACAATAACCGGAGCTAGTAGGATTTTCACAGCTCCAAGAGTTTATCGAATAAGAATCATCAGAAAAAAGAATTGCCGAAAGAGCAATCGTAAGCTGAGTACGATTCATGCGAAAACGTTCTCGCGAATCCAACAGGTCAACACATATTTAACGCCCGAAATAACAGGCAATCCAGCATGCAAGGTTTTACGATTTACATTATTTGCAATAACGTTATCCCAAACAACAGCACGGCCCAACATGGGTTTTACTAATGCTGAATAATGTGGAAAATATGTTTCACCACCCAACTCAACATCATTGAGATAAATAAGAAAAGTCTTTAGACGTTGACCGCCCTTGGCTAATTGGGTTGTGTGATTTGGAAAAAAGAAATCATGATGAGGTTTGTATTGCTGCCCGACTTCGTATTTCAGAATTTGAATATATTCAAAATGAGATTGTTCAATGCGAGTAAAAGAGGAAATTTTCCACAATAAATATTTTACGTAAAGATCATCAATATTTTCGAAAAATGAACCTGTAGATGTGCGAACGGAGTCGGCAACAGGAGTACCATCGGTATTATTGCAAACCGTAGAAGGCGTAAGCTGTGACTCGCGAGAACGAATAAAATAATGGCACTCGTGAGGCAAAAGGAAATTGTCAAAAACTGAAAGATTAATATCTTTGATATTCATTTTACAAAAAAATTTAAATGAGGCGGCTATTAAACCGCCCCATGTTTTTAATAACCGCCGGATGCTGACTGAAAACCTAAAGAAAAAACAAACGCATAGGTACAGACGAGGAGAACGGTGATAACCATATTAGCGAGCTAACAAACGGTAGATAAGACCTACGCCGGTAACAACAGCGGCTAATGTGACTAAACCAGCAGCAACCAGACCGACATTAGTTTGAGCAGCAGTAAAAGCAGCAGAAATAGCAGAAGACATAATTAATTCCTAAAAAAAGTTAATAAAAATAATCAGTTAAAAACGTTCTCATCAAAAAAAACTGATTGGTAAATTTTTTGTTTTTTATTGGCCTTTTCGCCAAATTCTGAGCATCATGCCTAGACCGTAGCCAGTCACAAAGGCAACTAGCATGTATTCGCATATTTGACCGAATAAAACATCATCGAAATCAAAATACATAGAAAAAAGCGTTTGGAGATCAATACTATCTGAGGTAGTAGTACAGTGAACAGTGTCGGGAATGGTGACAGAAGCGGCACCCCAGCGATCTGCACTTTGAGACATGATATAACCGGGAGTGGTTATTCCGGATAATGTGCAAACTGTACTAAATGCCATGTTTATGCACGTTTTGTTGAGAATGAAGAAACAGAATCAGAGGCTAGTTCAACCGATGGAATTTGAATTTTTTCAAAACCGATTAAAGTTAGATTTGATCTATTATCGATAGAAACCTGGAAATCATAATAAATCGGCAAGTCTTTAAAATCGCTTGAAAATTTACGTTCTAATTCAGGATAAAAGGAATTAGAAACTGTCAATTCAACGGAGCCAAAGCCGTGGCCATGATTTTGAAATTTTGCTGTATCAACATCCTCATGAGGCACTAAAGCAGTCACACGCTGCATCGAAAATGGTTGATTAGAAGCCTTAGCAATGCCGGAAATAGAATTAACAGAAGATATAAGAAAACGCATAAAATAAAATCCTAAAAAAAAATTAAATAAAATTAAGCAACTAAACGAAATTTCGGGGTTAAAACAGGTTTTGAAACGTGTTCAGGTTTGACGGGCATTTTGTACCAGTCAGGAGCGGTTAAAACGCCACACTCGATAATTTGAGCTTCTTTTAAGCGGATTGGAGCGCGGGAAATATCGAGTTTTTGGCTAATATCGATGCCGAGTTGCAAAAGGCGTTTTTTGTGGCGGTAATATTGACGGGAATCCTTATCAATATATTCACCGTGTAGCCACATCGAGTAATAGCATTGAGTAGAATTAGCTGATTGACGATTAGGGCAAATACCCTGATCGAGCAATTGTTGAGCAATAGTTTCGTATTTCATATTGGAGACCTCCAAACGTTGACGGATTTCGTCGAGACAAGACAAATGAATAGTAAATTCGGACTCATCAAAGAGGCCGAAGGCAAATAAATTATATTTAAGTAAAAAAGGACGTTTGAAGCTGTGTTCTTCGCGAACAATGCCGGTAGTAGCTGAAAATTCAATCAATTTTTGATAATAATCTTGGTCAGAAATTGATTGATTAATCGTGTTTTTCTTTTGGTGTCTGAGCAGATCAGCGGTTTTTGTGTAGCATTTGACATAGCGATATGTAGAGCCGTTTTTTTGGGCGGTTTTGCCGAACCATTCGACGGTGTTTTCATTGGGGTAAAGAAAAGGAGAAACCGAGCGGCCAATAGACTGAGTGGATAAACCTTTCAAAAAAGGCCGCTCGTTGCCCTGCCCTACAAATAAATTGCGCGTCCAGTCGATATGCTTGATAACTGCACCATCGGCTGATTTAGGAGCTGGCTTGCCATCTTTGCCGGTAAGATAAATGTACTTAGTGCATTTGGTAAAAATGGGTAAACCAAGACTAACCAAAATGACGTTGTAGACATCGATACATTCCTGAATAGTGGTGTAGCCGAAAAGGTTATCGATACGGCCCCAGCGCGAGGGATTGCCATAACATTCGACCTTGTTTCCATCCGAACGAACGATGACCGAACTTGAATAACTGCCTTCTAGCTGTAAATGTGTCACAAGCTCAGTAGAAACACCTGTTTCAAGATCAACACGAAAAAGCTTTTCGCGACCGACTAAAGGCAATGTTTGTCCGTCATCATTTAAGTGATTTTGGACTACATTAAGCTTGTCGATGAAAAATCCTTGCATAAAAGTTACCGGTTTAAGTAGTCGCGTTTGCGACCAGAAAAAGACGATTTACTGTTGATCTCCGCAGTTAGTTTTACCGTTTTTTGGTGAAAGTCGGGCGATAGTTTCGAGGGTAAAAGTTGCGTTTTACTGTCTAGCTCGACAGTTAGTTTGGGTGTTACAGAACCCAAACTTTCGGCGCTTTTTCCACTGAGTTTTTTGCTAGAGAAAAAAGAATCGACCATAGAATTTATTGAAAAATTTTCAACGGTCGATTCGGTAAAAAAGGAGCGCTCATCGGGAAAAATAAAAAAATTTGAGCCGGTTTTAGAGGCATTACAGACAGACTCAGACTCAGAAATAAAATCAGGATGCCAAAAGCAAACACGTCCAGGTGAAATATTTGAATAATTATTTAGATTCATTGGATTACCCGCCCAATACTCCAAAGAGTCGCGCTAGTGATAGCGGGTAAACCGGCGTAGATTCTAGCGCCGTGATTCGTTGTTGTTCAGTAATGATTTTTGAAAATTCACGTGTGATAAAGTGAACTTGAAAAGTAAAAGCGGGTAAAAAAGCGTCGGTATTAGAGAATCTAAAAAAACACTCTAAAACGTCCAAAGCTTTTTGATGTTCATCGCTTAGTTGGCGATGAGTGAATGTTGGGTTTTTTGTCAATCTAAGCAGGTTTCTGCGGTATAGGTCGACGATAGCCTGGGGGATTAAATCGGGTGTTTTTTGGTCTGTTTTCATGGTCTACGCTCCAGGAAGATTTAAATTTACTGTAACGGTTACAGTATGTAACAATTACAGTATATATTTTTAATCTTGTCAAGGGTAAACTGTAATAATTACAGCAGGAGAAAAAGAAAATGAAAACGATTAACGACTATCTAAATGATTTAAAAGAAAAAACAGGAAGTGACAACCAAAGCTCAATTTTATTGAATTGTCAGAATTCGATAATTACGAACATGAGAAAAAGAAATGCTGCATCAGATGAAAACGCTGTAAAAATTGCTGACGCCCTGGGAATTGAAAGAACAGAATTGCTTTTGTGTGCAGCTATTTCAAGAAGTAGCGGCGAAACTAGAAATGCATGGAAAGAGGTTGCGATTAAATCCGGAATGGCAGCGGGGTTTGTTTTATATGCCCTACCCTATGAGCTAACGGAATTCTTTAGCCGATCTTGTATATTATGTAAAATTGTATTAATTAAGAAAATTAACTATATTTCAATGTTCATAAACAACATACTTAAAGTGAATTATGAACATGAAAAAACCAGGCCCAAAACCGAAAAGCAATTTTTTCAGACTGAGACGAAAGCTCACTATTTCAGAAAGGAAAGCCGCGGAAGTTCTAGGCTGTACATTGGCACAGATAGACGAATTCGACAAGAAAGGCGCGCCGGTAATGGCGGAACGTTTGTTGATGTTATGGGACAATAAGAAAATTGGACATGAAGGCTGGGAAAAATGGTGCTTTTCTCGCGGTGTGTTGCGATTTGGCCGCAAACAATGGAGACCGGAAAATATATTGCATGACCGCGAATTAGTAAATTCGCTAGAAATATCAACAGATAGAATTATCAAAAAGTTATCCACAAATTATGTGGATAAGTCAGAAATAGACCCGCCAGAAATCAAGTAAAGCAACACTTTCAGTTAATTTGACTGAAATCTATACATGATCGCGCTTATTTTTCTCAATTGTTTTGGATAGCTCAACAGCATCAAGATAACCGTGTATATAGTCGTCATGATTAAAGCCATTGGTGTATGGATTGTTATATCCGGTTTTATTTGCGCCTGCGCTAGAACCCCGACGGTACGCAAACGTTTCACGCGAACCGCTACCCATCATCGGTCTGAGCAATTTTTTAAGTCTAGCTGGTCGCTCAGGTAATATTAGAGAGTTGCATTTTTGATTTTGTTCATTCATAAGATATTTTAATCCTCGCTGCGCTGCGGGTTGAGTGTTCGCGCGTTGGGCCTGCGTGGACAAAACGAAAAGAAAAGCATTTTTCGTTTTTAAAAAACAAAGAAAAGCATTTTATTTTTCCCACTGAGACCCAGCGCGAACAATTAATTTTAATGGATGAAATGATAAATCTATCTATTACGAGTATTCAACGCTACCCATTCGGGTACGCTATCGTTATGGGTAGTTAAGGGAAAATGGCTTTTCGTGATGTGAAAATTAGGATTATGCCAGATAGTTTCGAGTATTCAGCCATTTCCGCTAAAGAAACCTCACTTTGTTCGGCATCAGGGCGTTCCCCAAATGGGGGTAAACCCCCAAACCCCCTGCTCTATAAATCAATTACCGTGGAAAAAATAGATTAAATAATCGATAGACTATTTG
>DPLR01000365.1 GCA_003541895.1 Cytophagales bacterium
AAACGCTATTGGCTGCAGTGTAAAAATTAAAAACTCTTAGAGTAGATCAGGATTCTCTGCGAATAATGTTTTTCGTAAAATCAATGATCGATTTTATTTTTTCTTTCTTTGAAACGCGATTGAGACTTTGAAAACCCTTTTGAAAATAATAGTTCATTTTTGACTCTGTTGTAGAAGAAAGATCAAGGTTATTATAAATCGCAGTAACCGCGTTTATTTTTTCGGCCTTTTTAAATTTTTTCAAACTCAACCACGCTTGAAGATCTTTTCGCTGAGAACCTTTTGATCTCTCAAGTGCTTTGATCAATAAAAATGTTTTCTTGTTGGCTAGAATGTCACCGCCAACCTGCTTCCCAAATTTCGCTTTGACGCCATACACATCGAGCCAATCATCTTTTAATTGAAAACCGATGCCAATGTTAACTCCGAAATCACGCAAAGCTTTTTGATCTTCCACTGGAGCATTGGCCAATACAGCACCGAGTTCTAAACTAAAACCTAAAAGCACAGCGGTTTTAAGTTTTATCATTTCCAAGTATTGTTTTTCAGTCACAGTTCCTCTTGTCTCGAATTCCATATCCCATTGTTGGCCTTCGCAAACTTGGGCAGCACATATATTAAAGAGCGAAAGTATTTTCTTCAATTTTCTTTCTTCGAGCGACAAAAACATATCGTACACTTTTACCAACATCACGTCTCCCGAAAGAATGGCTGTGTTTACATTCCACTTTTCGTGAACAGTTGGCTTGCCTCTGCGCAGAGGAGCCTTATCCATAATGTCATCATGAAGTAAAGTGAAATTGTGAAAGGCTTCTACGGCAACTGCATAGGGTATGATTTGCTCCACATCATTTTTATACAACGAATACGACAAGGCGGTAAGCAATGGCCGCATCCTTTTGCCTCCCAAAGCCATGATGTAACGAATAGGTTCGTAGAGTGACTCAGGCTCCTTACCAAATTTTTGCTTTGTAATTTCTTTTTCAATGAGCGAAATGTATTTCTCAATCATAAGTCAGTCTTCAAAAACTAAATCAATCAATCTCCTATCAACATCGGTCTTTTTAATCCACACTTCGACCTTATCGCCAAGTCGGTATATTTTATTTCTCCTTCGCCCAATAACACGATAATTTTTTTCATCTAATTCATAGTAGTCGTCTTTCATATCAGCCAGTCGCACCATGCCCTCACATTTGGTTTCGACAATCTCTACAAAAATTCCAAAATCGGTCACGCCCGTAATAATTCCGTTATACATTTTGTCAGCCGCCATGCTCATGAACTCTACTTGCTTGTATTTTATAGAAGCGCGCTCAGCATCTGCAGCTCTTTTCTCGCGTTCACTGCTGTGAATACATTTTTCTTCGAATTCATTTTTCATAACAGGCTTGCCTCCATCCAAATAATGTTGCAACAAACGATGCACCATCATATCAGGATACCTGCGAATGGGAGAGGTGAAATGGGTGTAATGATCAAACGCCAAACCAAAATGACCTTTGGCATCTGTAGTGTATTTTGCTTTTGCCATGGCCCGAACGGCCAACGATTGTAACACATTTTGCTCAGGCTTACCCTCAATTTCATCCATAAGTTTATTGAGTGAGCGAGAGATTGTATTCTCTTCAACATTTATTCGATGACCAAATTGCCGAGCAAACAATGAAAAATCTTTTACTTTATCTGGATCAGGAAAATCATGAATGCGATAAACAAAAGTGTTTTTTGCATCGCTCTTCATTTTGAAAACAAAAGTGGCCACGGCTTTGTTGGCGAGAAGCATGAACTCCTCAATCAACTTGTGTGCATCTTTCCGAATCTTAGGCACAACCTCAAGCGGTTTGCCTTTGGCGTCTAATTTGAATTTAACTTCAGTTGTTTCAAAATTCACCGCTCCCTTGCCAAAACGTTCTTTGCGAAGTTTGATTGCCAATTCATTTAACAAAACCAATTCTTCTGCAAACTTTCCTGATTTAGTCTCGATGCATTCTTGTGCATTTTCATAGGTAAATCTATGATCGGAATGAATAATTGTACGGCCAAACCATTCTTTGTGAACACGCGCCTTGTCGTCCATTTCAAAAACGGCAGCAAAAGTAAGTTTGTCTTCATGCGGCCGCAAAGAACAAAGAGCATTGCTCAGCTTCTCTGGCAACATGGGCACTGTTCGATCAACCAGATAAACAGAAGTTGCACGGTCGTAAGCATCGGCATCAAGTATTGTGTTGGGGCGCACGTAGTGAGTTACATCGGCTATGTGAACTCCAATTTCATATCGGCCATTCTCCAATCGTTTGAAAGAAATCGCATCGTCAAAATCTTTGGCATCTTCGGGGTCAATTGTGAACGTAAGCACATTGCGAAAGTCACGCCTATTTTTTATTTCTTCTTTCGTAATCTCTTCACTGATGCTTTCCGATTCGGCAAGTACTTGCTCAGGAAAACGAAAAGGTAAATCAAACTCGGCCATGATGGAGTGAATCTCTGCTTCGTTCTCACCAGTCTTTCCAAGAATTTCAATGACTTTTCCTTCGGGACTTTTATCACCTTCTGGCCACCGTGTTACTTCAAACAAAACTTTGTCGTTTGATTTTGCCCCGTTGATATTTTCTGGATACACAAAAAAATCCTGATAGATCTTTTTAAAATCAGGAACAATGAATGCATAGTTTTTAGATAGCTCCACACGGCCAACAAATCGCTTACGACCTCGCTCAATAATTTCTGCAACTTTGCCTTCTGGGTTTTCGCCTGAGCGTTTACTGAAAAGTTCAACGGCTACTTTATCACCATGTAAGGCAGAGTAAAGGTCGCGTGTCTTGATATAAATATCTTTCTGCCCTTCTATGCCAGTAACAACATACGCAAAGCGGGGGTTAACGTGATCAACCGTGCCAATGATTGTTTCTTCTTCATGAATGGAAGCATAACTTCCGTTTGAAAGCAATCTGATTTTGTTTCGTTGAATGAGATCATCAATGGTATTGACAATTTCCTTGTTGGCCAATTTGTTTTTGGCGCCCACCTTTTTAGCAATTTGCTTGAAATCGTAAGTGCGACCAGGGTTATCGTTCAGCAAGCGAACTACTGCTTTGTGCAGTGCGCTTTTCTGTTCTTTCTCTCGCTTCTCCTTCTTTTCTTTGAATTTCTTTTTTGACATTTCTTAAGTGGAAACAATATTTTTTTCTTCTATTAAAGGCAATCCCTTCATTCGCAAAAAGAGTTGCGCCATGGCCACTACATCTGCTATGCAATATTCCATAATCTTGGGCAAATTTTTTTCTTTGTAATAAACGGTATTCACCATCGATCCATCCATGAGGCCTTTGCTTGAGGGGATGTCAAACAAAGCAAGCAAAAGATCTAATGATGTATAATGTTTATAGTCGCCAAATTTCCACATCTCCATTGTATCAAGGTGCGGCACATCCCATTTTTTTGTACCACTAAGATTGAGCAAAGTTGGCAAAGGAACTCCATTTACTAACATCCTTCGGCTGAGATAAGGAAAGTCGAACTCTTTGCCATTGTGTGCGCAAAGTTTTGCTTTGGCAGGATCCATCTTATCCAAAATAGATTTGAAGTCTTCTAATAATTTTTTTTCATCTGAACCTGCAATCGACTTTGTTTTAAATACTAGCGTACCATTTTCCGTCTCAGAAAATTTCCCGATAGCGACTACAATTATTTTTCCAAACTCAGCATAAATGCCAGCACGTTCATAGAACAAATCTTCATCTGTTTGATTCGTGTCTCTCCTCAAAAAACTTGCTTTGCGCGCCCATTGTGTTTTGAAACGCTCATTGAGTTGATTGAAATTTTCAACCATGCCAATGGTTTCGATATCTAAAAATAGGATGTCGCGAAGTTCAGCATTCATAAACACTAAAGGTAGTAAGAACGAAGATGGAAATTTTGAATGAAGATTCTAAGAAAAAGATTTAGCGATTTTTCAGTTGGCGCATAGCTTCACTAAATTTTATCTTAATGGCGGCTCCGTTGTGATGATGTTGCTGCTTTACTGCCCATCGGCCATTAACGATCGTTCCCACTATTCTTGATGAATCAGAGGTGTAAAGCAACGTTGACAATCGGTTTTTCTCGCTCGTCTCTGAAAGTAAGTGCGTCTTTGAGTTGAAGACAACGGCATCAAAAGGCGATCCGATTTCAAAGTTATTTTTAGAGTGAATTCCCATCGCTTTCCTTCCGGAAGCAACCGACTTGTTAATCATGTAAGCAGCCGCATCACCTTCAAATGTATTTCGCTGATTAGTTATCAGTCGCTGACGGTAATCAATCATTCTAAATTCTTCTAATGGATTCAACCCGATGTGGCTATCCGTGCCAATACTCCAATGTCCACCCAACTTCACAAATTCTTTCATCCTAAAAATTCCATCGCCCAAATTTCCTTCTGTGGAAGGGCAAAGTACAACGTTAGCTTTTGAGTCTGCCAATTTTTTTAATTCGACATCATCGAGGTGAGTGGAGTGCACCAAATGAAACCGTTCGTCAACAGGCAAATTTTCAAGTAGCCACTGCATTGGTCGTTTTCCCGAAAAGGCCAAGCAATCGCTCACTTCTTTTTTTTGTTCTGCAACGTGAATATGAAATGGCAAATTTTTATTGGCTCCATTAAAAGTAGTCTTTACATCATTCAAATTAACTGCGCGAAGCGAATGAACACTAAATCCCAACGAAGCATTTTCATAATTCTTCAAAACTTTTTCACCAGCCTGAAGAAGTTGAAAATAGTCATCCACTTTTTTTGAAATGAACCTTCTTTGTCGAGGTTGAGGGTCTTGTCCAAAATTTCCTTTCTGATAAAAAACTGGAACGAGAGTAATTTTTATGCCAGCTGTCTTTGCGGCTGCAATCATTCGCTCGCCCATCTCTGCGAGATTAGCATATCGCTTGCCTAAGTTATCATGATGCAGGTAATGAAACTCGGCCACGTGAGTGTAGCCCACGCGCAACATCTCTGCATACAACATGGCTGCTATTGCCTCAGCCTGCTCAGGGTTTACCGACAATGCGCATTTGTACATCTCTTCACGCCAACTCCAGAAATCATCAGCTGTACCTGCCGGATGATTTTCTGCAAGTCCAGCCATTGCATATTGAAACGAATGCGAGTGGGCGTTTTGAAAACCCGGCAGCGCAAAGTCCTCCACAATTTCAACTTGATCTGAATCGGGTTTTTCTGATGATAGGTATTTTATAATTCCTTTTTCATCTACACCAACATATGCCGGAGATATCCAACCTTGATTTTGAAAGAGAGAATCAAAACGGAAAAAGCTCATGAACTATTTCTTTTTCTTCTTGAGCAAATTCTGAAGTTTATTTTGAAGAACATCCTGAACAGCATTTGTCTTGGTGCTATCGGTCTTTGCTTTGGTAGTGTCTTTCCCTCCAATAATATTATTCACAATGTCTTGTGCTTGGGTTCCTTTCACCGCTTGCTTCAGCGCTTCCTTGCCTTTTTCTTTGGCTGCATTTGTTACAGCTTCTTTTACTTGCTCTTTCTGTTCGCTTGACATCAACTGAACTTTTGGATTGAGAAATGTTCCACCCAATCCTAAGTTCACAGGAATTTCAGATGAGGAATTAGTATTGCCAAGCAGACTTTGAAACTGCGAACCCAATTGCCCTGCTGGCACTTTCATCTTCAAAGCATAATTGATTCCCCCATCAAGAGACGTGCTGCCAGAAACCGTGGTAGCATAATTTCCAAATTTTACATTGAACGGTTGAACTTCCAATTTACCATCTTTAATAGCAGCCGACATCAATACATTTTTCAAGGTAACCTTATCTGCGTCTTT
>DPLR01000510.1 GCA_003541895.1 Cytophagales bacterium
GGTGACGTCTAGTGTCATGCCTAGCCATCTGTCGCCTGTTGTTCCTGCTGCGGTTGGTGGGATTGAGTTAATCCAGAAGACAATGATTACGGGGTTCGCTGAGCCAAGTCCGTAGGGGTTTGGTGTGGCGGTGACATATGCGTATGTTTGTACTGTCCATGGAGGATCATGCGCGTCAGTATTTGGTGCTAAGAAGACAATTGCTAAAGACAGGGTTAAAAGTGCTGTTAATGCTATAGTTAAGATTTTTTGTTTATTAAGCATTTTTTATTCTCCTTTTTGTTTTAATCAATATTAATCGATTCGACGATGAAGGGTTTGAATAAAGATATAAAGTTTTTGTTTTTCGTAATATTTTTGTCAAAAATGTAAAAAAGAAGAAAATTATCATTCAAATAGTATTCAAATCCGTGAAACGGAAGGAAAAGAACCTAATATATTTGACAAGTATAATAATTTGGAACATCTTTAAGAGGGGTAAAAGATAGTCTTGAAAATCGACGAATTAAACTTGAAAATACTCCACGATTTGCTTAGCGATGGACGAAAGTCCTTTGCTGAAATCGGTAAAGAAACCAATACTTCCAAAGACGTTATTGCAAAGAGATTTAAACAAATGAAAGCCCAAGGTGTAATTTTAGGATTCACTATTCAAAATAGTTCTAGATGTTATGGTGCCAACTTTGTTGCTAACCTTCTTATTTGTGTTCAACGAGGCAAAGTGAAATGCACGATGCAAGAGGTTAGCAAAATATCAAATGTCATTCATGTTTATCCTTCTTCAGTAAGACAAGCAGTCTCAGCAGAAGTTATATTGAAAAGCATAGAGGAATTGGAGTCAATTCAAAAATTTATTTATAATTTCCCTTTTGTTCTTGAAATTGAAACAACAATTTGGATGGGTAAAAGAAACTTTCCAGAAAACTTGTCAATATTTAACGGTAAGCAACTAACTAGCAATCAACCGACTGTAAATGGGAAAATTGATATAACACCTAAAAAAGCAGAAGTAACTGAAATCGACGAAATTGACAAAGCCATCACAGACAAGTTAGCATTAAATGGCCGCATGCCTTTTGAAGAAATTGCTAAACCACTAGGGGTATCGACAGAAACGATTGCGAGACGATATGAAAAACTCAAGCAAAATGGTGACCTCAAAGTGGTTATTCAAATAGACCCAACCAAAATAGGATACTATGCATTCGCTCTTTTCCAGCTGTCTTTCTCAAAAGGAGTCTGGGCTGAAACCATCGACAAACTTTCTGCAACCTTTGATGTTAATTTTATTATTAAAGCTGCAGGCTATTTTGATCTAACGTTTACGCTTATGATAAGAGACATTAACCACTTTCTGGAAATTCAAGATCAAATGGTTACTTTACCTCATGTAGCAGACATGGAGGTTTACATATATAGAATGTTTTGTCCATGGCCTTTGCAAAGAGAAATAATTTCAACATTTTAATTTCAAAACGAAGCTCAAAATCAGAGTAATATTAACAGAAGACTTTTAAACCAACACTTTTAGGAAACTCTAAATAATCCATCACATTCACGCAAAAAATTAATATAGAAATGTCGGTTTTGCCCATTTTTATGGGCGTTTTCTAAGAGTCAGAACCGCAACGATGTCGACTATAATTTAATTTGCTGCAATAAGGAAAAAATTTAACAAAGGACTAATATGTCGCTCAATTGTAAAAAAGAAAAATGGTGAAAAATATCATCGTCTATGCTATCAAAGATTCCCTGTTAAACTTCGAGGCTTGTCCGTTTGTTTATAGTTGCTCCAGTGCCAACTTCAGGGAATTTTTCACATAGCTTTTTTTCAGCAGCTACCTCTGCTTCTTCAAGGATTTGTAATGCATCTGCACTTGCCATTACCGTATTCTCAGGTATGTCAGAGCCTTGATTTGTAGTTGAAACAATGTCTGAGAGAAGGCATCCAATGTTTCCAAGTTCTTGACTTGCTTCTGGAAGGATACTGCACATCTCAGACCGAACACTATTCAACATACTCTTTGCAGGACTCAACAAGGCAACTACATCACCCAATTCTGAAACAGTACTTAATCTCATAGAAACGCTTTGGAGAGCAAGGGAGGCATGAGAAAGCATTTTTTCTACTTTACGTATCTCCCCTAGTTCTGTAGCAAGGATATTTGCCCGCGCTGTATCTCTCTGAGTCATAGCTTTGACGACGCGTTGGAAAATGTCTCCATCCCGAAGTTCAAAACGGTGAACTGCAGCATCTAAAGCTTTAGTTTGAGTATCTAGACGTTGAGTAACCTGACTTATTTGTTCCTTCAAATCTTTCTGGGGCTTTGTTGCATTCATTATTTTTGAGGTAAGTGATGGCTCGCTTTCTTTCTTTGTCCATTTATCGGTGAAACGATTAACCATAATAATTTCTCCTAAGAGTAATCTGATTTCATTGTGAAGCGAAGATATAAAAAATTGTTTGAAATCATAAGCTAAAATGCGGGATCTAAAAATGTTCGTTTTTAACTTTCGTTCTAAATTTATTGGGAGAAAATAATTCTTGTTCCATCTATGCTTTG
>DPLR01000408.1 GCA_003541895.1 Cytophagales bacterium
TAACAAGAACACCATGAAGCTTCTCCACAATAGGATAGAGGCCGGCACTCGTTCTACAATCATTGAGTAAAGACTGATCGGGCGGTAACCAGTATCACCAACGCCATCCTTGTTAAGGTCATAGCCTTCGTAGCGGTCCCAATAATTTTTTTTCATTTTGTTGAGCACCATTGTTCCGTTGGTGGCCACATCGAATGTGTTGCGCAGGAAATTATTTTGTTCAAAGTCATTCGCATCGCAGCTTGCTTGCAAACGAAGAGCGTAGCCATTGCCTTCAAATTTATTTTTTAAGAATTTGATGCGGCTGCTCCCTTCCATGTGAATTCCCACGGTATTGTTCATGAATTTATTGGAAGTCACTTCGCTGTCGCGGATGTCTTTCAGTAACAGGCCGTACGAAGAAGAACCCCAGTTATCAGAAAAAATATTGTTGATCATTTTTATGGAGTGGGTATACATTACCGCCACACCAGCTCCGTTGTTGACAAATTCATTTTCTAAATACTGATCTTCATTCGAGAACATGAAGTGAAGACCATAACGCAAATTTTTTTCGCTGCGATTTTTTCTGATGATCGTGTTCGTTACAAATTCAAAATAAATTCCATCGCGATGACCCGACACGTGATTCCCTTCGATCAAAGCATGATTGCTTTTCCATAAATGGATGGCGTTTCCAATAGCAGATTCAGGAACAACTTTGTCGCGATAGATGGTGTTGTTGATGATCTGTGCATCTGTTGTATTTGAAATGTGGATGCCAAAAAACGTATTCACTAAAATAGTATTCATCACTTTTAAATGATGCGCTGCATTCGCGTTTATGGCAGCAAGATCATTCATGCTGGATGTGCCCGTGTTGATGAACTTTAATCCTGTGATCGTTACATTTTTCGAATTGACGGTAAGAATTTCATATTTATTTTCTCCGTCCAGCGTAGGAAATCCTTCACCAATAAGGGTAAGCGGTTTATCGATGATTACGTTGCCCGGCTTGTAATAACCCTGCTTGATAATAATAGAGTCACCTGGTTTTGCATTTTTTATTTCGGTGCGTAAATCATTTTCCGAACGCACAATTCTTTCCTTGGCCTGAACGGCTAAGGAAATGAAAACCACCAAAAGGATAAGGAGCGATCTCATTTAAAACGGTTCAATAGTTCATTCCAAGTTAATGTGGTTGCATTCCATTGCTTCTGGAATTTCTCTGCATCTTCTTTCGATTGGAAGGCTGCAACGTTTCCGGCCATTGGAGATTTCACTTCGGGTGACTCCAAGAAAAATGCACCTTCGGTTGGGATGAGATCAAATTCATCGGCCACGTGGGCATAGTTAACGGTAACTGAGTAAACATATTCATTTGCTTTTCCTTCGCCTGAGTTCATGAATATCGTCATGCACTTCAGGTCATCAAACTTGAATATTTTTCCTTTCTTGGTTACGAGCTCACCTCCGAACTTATCATCCATTAAAGTCATTTTGCAGAAACTGCAATTATCTTTTGAGTACTGAAGTGGCTCTGGTTTTACTGAACACTTTATAAAAGAGACAGCAACGATGAGTAATGCTAAATTTTTCATTTCAATTTCTTTTTAAAGAACATTTCAAAAACGAGTGCTCCAAAAATGAGCCATGAGGCAGAAATAAAAATCCATCCGCCAATGTCTGGCCCTGAGAATGCCGTGAAATTCAGTAATTGCTTTGTGCCCAACAGAGGAGGTTGATACGACATACCGGGTACTCGGATGGGCGCCTCGGGATTGAGATTGTGACCGTAGTCGTAACCCCATAGATAGAAATCGAGCAGAGCACCAAAACCGGTAATTACCAACGTTGCCAGAAATAACATTAGCGACCAACGTTTGTTTATCAAAACGGCAGTTAGCCCGATTGCAATGATGGCACCAACAATGTAGATCAGATAATTAAATTCTGGAAACATAGATACTTCAATGGTGCGCATGCCGATGTAGTGATTTAATGCGCTGATTATTTTAACGTCACCGCTGAGATTGTTGATCCAGATTTTCATTTGCAACCCCTCGGGATATTGTGGTGCCCACATAAGTATTTGCCACAACGGTGTGAAGTAAGCCGATATCAAAGAGAGCGAACAAGCCAACACAACGAGTCGAGAGATTTTATGAAGAGACTGATTCATTTTTCTTGATTTTGATTTTATTTAGGAGTTCCGCAACGTGCGGAACTCCTTTGACCTGATCCTGTAAACTATGAACAGGTCATTTGGTATTTTCTTCAGCAATTTTTCCGGTAGAGAAAGTGAGTGGCACATTGCTTCCTGGTGATGAAACACGAACGTAGCCTTGCATTTCTTGGTGAAGAGCTGAACAGAAGTCAGTGCAATAAAAAGGAACTACACCTACTTCATCTGGTTTCCATTTTAAAGTGCAGGTTTCGCCAGGCATAATTAAAATTTCAGCATTGGCAGCACCTTTTACTGCAAAGCCATGCGGCACATCCCAGTCTTGCTCAAGATTGGTAACATGAAAGTAAACCTCATCGCCCAATTTCACGCCTTCAATGTTATCAGGTGTAAGGTGCGAGCGAATGGCTGTCATGTAAACATGCACTTCATTTCCTTTGCGTTCAACTTTTGTTTTACCTTCACCAATAGAGGCATAAGGATTTTGGTTTTCTTCAATTTTGAAAATCTTAGTTGAATTAGGCATGATCATACTTGCTGGAATTGCTTCTGCATAGTGTGGTTCGCCCGTGGTAGGGAAATCGAGTAATAATTGCATTTTATCTCCTGAGATATCATAGAGTTGCGCTGACTGAGTTAACTCAGGCCCCGTAGGCAAGTAGCGGTCTTTGGTAATTTTATTGTAGGCAATTACATATTTGCCGTGAGGTTTTTTAGTGGGGCCTCCAGGCACGCACAAGTGACCGATTGAATAATACGTTGGAACGCGATCTAACACTTGCAATGATTTTACATTCCACTTCACGATTTCTGAACTAACAAAGAAAGAAGTGTAAGCATTTCCGTTTCCATCGAATTCAGTATGCAAAGGACCGAGCCCCGGTTTTTTCACTTCACCGTACAAAGCCGATTCATATTTAATCACCGGTATTCCGTTGAAGTCACCTTCATAATCTTTTTTCGCAATGGCATCTTGAATTTTGGTGAATGAAAATACAGGAAGAAGAGCTGCTAATTTTCCGCTGGCAACAATGTATTCGCCTGTAGGGTCAACATCACAACCGTGTGGCGACTTAGGGCAAGGAATGAAATAGACGATGCCGGGAAGTTGAGTTACATCTAACACGGCAACTTCTTGCTCCATATTTGATGAAGCCGAATGCGTTTTTTCGTTATAAGTGTTGTGAGCGTATTTTACCTTCTCGATTTTTGCTTTTCCGCTGGCTAAGTATTCTTCTGCTTTTTTCCAGTTCACAGCCATAATAAAATCTTTGTCCTTCTGCGATGCATTTACTTCAAGCAAAGTGTAAGCTTGCTCGGTGTTGTAACATGAGAAGAAGAACCAATCGTGTGATGGGCCTTTGCCAGCCCTGCTCAAGTCATAATTGAAACCGGGTGTTCTTAATTGAAAAGCGATGTTCATCTTTCCGCTTTGCGGATCTACTTTCACAAAACTTATAGAGCCTTTGAAATTCTTTTTGTATGAACTGATGGGTACGTCTTTGTTTTCAATCGGAATGCTGAAACGGGTTCCGGCAACTAAATATTCGGTGTTTTCGGTGATGAATGGAGAG
The DNA here is from genome assembly GCA_003541895.1 of Cytophagales bacterium. GTDB lineage: Bacteria > Bacteroidota > Bacteroidia > Cytophagales > Cyclobacteriaceae > ELB16-189. The sequence continues at coordinate 3,739 of DPLR01000408.1, forward strand.
GAGTGATTGCCGCCACTGTTGGGAAGTTCTAATATTTCTTCCGTCTTGAAAGTTTTCAAATTCACTCTTGCTACGCGGGGAGTATTATTGCCATTGGCAAACACCCAGCGGCCGTCATGTTCTCCGTTGGTGGTAGAGAGCGCAATGTGGTGAAGGTCATCCCACGGTACAAATCCATGAGAGGTGTTTAACATCGGTTTCGTTTCTTCGCTGAAGCCATAACCGTTTTCAGGAAAAACAGAGA
>DPLR01000427.1 GCA_003541895.1 Cytophagales bacterium
GAAGATTATTCACTGGTAACCGATATTATCAGAAAAGTAAAACCTCATCAAGTTTATGCGGCAGGTGATCTTGCCGATCCGCATGGAACTCACAAAGTTTGTTTAGATGCCGTGATCGAAGCATTGAAGCGCTTAAAAGATGAGCCTTTCATGAAAGATTGCTGGGTATGGCTTTACAAAGGAGCGTGGGCTGAGTGGGATATCGACCTCATTGAAATGGCAGTGCCGATGAGTCCCGATCAGGTGATGCGCAAACGTATGGGCATATTCAAACATCAATCGCAAAAAGATGGCGTTGTTTATCAAGGTAGCGATGCGCGCGAATTTTGGCAACGTGCTGAAGATAGAAACAAAGAGACTGCTCAGTTGTACAATAGATTAGGTATGGCTGAGTATGCTGCCATCGAAGCTTTTGTGCGTCTGAGAATGTAACGATCAATAATACATTCAGACATGATTATAATTGCCGACAGCGGAGGATCAAAAATAGATTGGCGCTTCTTAACCAACGATGGAAGAGCAACAGCGTTAAATAGTGCCGGATATAATCCATACTATCAACCGATCGATCATCTTCAGGAATTGATTTCAAAATTTGTGAATCAATTGCCAAAAGAAGAAGTGACGCATATCTTCTATTATGGTACAGGTGTTTCTTCCGACAAAAATGTGGAGGTGATTACAGGTGTGGTTGCAACTTTTTTTCCGAAGGCGAAAATTGAAGTGAGTTGGGACTTGTTAGCCGCGGCACGCTCGCTATGTGGAAATAAACCAGGCATAGCTTGCATTCTTGGCACGGGGTCAAATTCGTGCCTCTATGATGGAGAAAAAATTATTGGCAATGTGGCCAACCTTGGTTGGATTTTAGCAGACGAGGGCTCGGGTACATTCTTGGGTAAGCGATTGGTGTTTGATTTTTTTAGAAAAGAAATGCCTGTTGAAGTGGCACTAAAATTTCAAGCAGAATTTCGGTGGAGCCGTGAAGAAGTTTTGGAGCGAGTTTATCAAAAAGAAAAACCAAGTGCGTTTCTGGCAAGCTTTGCAAAATTCATTTCAAAAAATATTGATCAACCATATTGCTATCAGTTGGCGTATCAATCACTAGGCAAATTTTTAAAAAACAATGTGATGAAGTACGAAGGCTTTGAAAAAATAGATGTTCATTTTACAGGTTCAATCAGTTTTCATTTTCGCGATGTTTTGATTCAACTAGGAAAAGACATGAACATTAAAATAAAAAATATTTCTGAAGGACCCATTGAAGGCTTGACTTCATTCCATAAGAAGGAAGTCAATCAAATGAGAAGCCCAATCATTTGATAAGGATTGCATCCTTAGCCTTCAATTTTAAAAGATGTAACGAATTCCGATCTGTCCTTTCCAACGAGAGCTGAATTGATCAATAGAATATTTTGCGTTTGGTGTAGTGTACGATCCATTGATAGTTGCCACACCGTTGGCCACAGATCTGCTCACAATACTCAAACCCGGATCAACAGAATTGTTTTGTGTATTCGGAACGAAGTAATAAACGCCCCAATTTTTATTGATGAGATTGCTTACGTTAATGATATCAAAACTCAACTGAATGGTGTTGGTTCGCTTACCAACTTTCAAAAAGAAATCGTGCATCAAGCGCAAGTCGAGTTGATTGTTCCAAGGTGTTCGTGCACCATTGCGTTCGGTAAACTGACCTCTTCTGCTATTTAAATATTTGTCGTTTTGAATGAACTGATCAAAGGCTTGTTGTTGTGCCGTAGTGAGATTGTATGGATTTTCTGCCGTTGATTTAGGAACATAAAACAAATCGATTTGCTGACCATTCTTTGTCAAGTTGTTGCTTGATGTTATGGCGTAAGTAAAAGGTGTACCCGATTGTGAAGCATAAATCAAAGAAATGTAAGACAATCCACGTTGCCCCCAACTCTTTTTGTATTGAGCAGTGGCAACAATGCGATGGCGAATATCAAAGTTGGAGTAGGTAAGGGCAGGATCGTTTGGGTTAAGCGCTTGGTTCAATTGCCAACTTGATTCTGGGGCGTTGCGTACTCCGTTCAACACATCTTTCGATTGCCCATAGGTATACGCTGCAAAATAGCTTAGTCCGAATGGATATGATTTTGAAAGTTGCGCTGTTAATTGATAACGATACCCTTTGTCGGTGTTTGTAACTAGGTAAACGCTAGAAAAATTATTGCTTACACGGTTTCCTGTTCCAGCGGTAGCTGCCAAATAAAGTGGTTGCGCGTGATTGAGATCGTAGGATGCATACGCCACAGAATCTTTCAAGTTCAGTTGCTTGATGGCAACATCTTTAATTGTTTTCGTATAGATTCCTTCGAAGGTTAGTTTGTAGCCATCACCCAGTGTCAAGTCAATCGCAAGATTGCTTCTCCACATTTTTGGGAACGAGAAATTCTTATCAAATAAATCAATTTCGGTTCTGTTCTTTGATCCGTATGCAGAGGCAAATGCTTTGAACTGAGTTTGATCGGTGGGGATTGCAATAGTTGTTCCTGACTTTGGAGAAATGTCAAGCGCACTATAGCTCGATCCGTTGTTAATAAAGGAGTAGCCGATCCAGGCAAACGGAATCCTTCCAGTAAAAACTCCGGAGCCACCGCGAACAATTACACTTTTATCTCCTTTCACATCATAATTAAAACCGATGCGAGGCGAAATGTAAACTTGCCCGAATGAATGCGTACTTATTTGTGAAGGATTGTTGTAGGTGAAACTTGTTCCGTAGTTAGCGGGATTGACAGGGAAATTTTTTCTTGTCGCTCCGTTTGGATCAGACGAGATCAATGGAAGATCTGCTCGCAAACCATAGGTAATTGTAAGCTTGTTTTTGCTCCATTCATCTTGAATGTATGCGCTAGTTAGAGCAATGGAAAAACTGCCGATGTTTGCGGCTTCGTTAAATTGGGTAGTCCTTGAGTTATCAATAGTACTATACAATGCCCTCATGCGCGAAGGATTATCCAATAAAAAACTGTTGAGGCTACTGTAATCAAATCGGCCGTTCCAAGTATTGAGGGTTCCGAAATTGATTTTGTAAAATTCGTTGTGCGTTCCGATGGTGATACCATGGTTGCCCTTAAATATTTTTACGTTGTCTGTAAATTCAAACGTGCGCTGACGGGTGTTGAAAATTCCGCCCACCATGTATGTACCCAACAGCACGTGTCCACCACTGATGCCGTTGACCTGAATTTGTGGAAACAGCGCAGTCGGATCGCGATAGTCTTTTATATCGGTGTAACCGAAAATCAAGCTGTTGCTGATGTTATTTCCAAACCTACTTTTTCATTCGGCAACGG